>NZ_JBHUZW010000065.1:0-20952 GCF_042667215.1 Cellulomonas sp. NPDC057328
CCACCCGGTGGGCGCGCGTCCGCGCCGGTCGGCCCGCGCCGGTCAACCCGCGCCGGTCGGGTCAGGCGACGAGCTGCTCGCTGCGCTCCCACAGGACCCGCGCGAGCTCCGGGTCGTCGGCGCGGCGGTCCACCCGCGCGATCCGGCCCGACGCCCAGTACTGGCCGGACGGCCAGTCGACACCGGGCCGGCCCGCGGCGAGGCGGACGAGGTCGCGCGCGCCGTCCTCGGGGGTGCGCAGCACGCGCTTGCCCAGCGACGAGCGGTAGAACCAGCCGAACACGTCCCGCGACGTGCCCGCGAAGCTCGTCGCGACGCCGCCGGGGTGCACCGCCGCGGACGCCAGCCCCTCGCGGTGGTACCGGCGGTGCAGCTCGCGCGTGAACAGGATGTTCGCGAGCTTGGCGTCGCCGTACGCGCGGAACGGCACGTACCGCAGCGTGTCCGCCGGGCCGCCCAGCACGCCCGCCCGGTCGACCGTCAGGCTGGACCGGTGGTGCGCGGCGCTGGACGTCGTCACGACCGCACCGCCGGCGGCCAGCAGCCGGTCGAGCAGCAGCCGCGTCAGCAGGAACGGCGCGAGGTGGTCCACCTGGAACGTCGTCTCGAGGCCGTCCGCGGTGACGACGTGCTCGGGGAACAGCCCACCCGCGTTGTTGACCAGCACGTCGATGCGCGGGTGGGCCGCGCGGAGCCGGTCGGCGAGGTCGCGCACCTGGTCGAGGTGCGCGAAGTCCGCGAGGTACGCCGGCGCGCCGATCTCGTCCGCCACCCGGTGGGTGCGGTCGGGGTCGCGGCCGACGACGACGACGTCGTGCCGACCGTCGGCGGCGAGCGCGCGGACCGCCGCGGCGCCGATGCCGTCGCTGGCGCCGGTGACGACGACCGTGCGCCGGACCGGGTGCTGCGCGTCGTCCGTCATGCTCGCTCCTCGCCGCTGCGTCGTCCGCACGCCGGGCGCGCCGTGCGGGGCCGCGCCGGGACGCGACCTCCGCGACGCTACGGAGCCGACGGCGGGCCCGCGACCCGGGCCGGGCGCACGAGCGCCGTCGCGTCCGGCGGCGCGAACCCGAACCGCTCGTACAGGCCGTGCGCGTCGGCGGTGAACAGCACCCAGCGCAGGTCGGCGCCGGGGCCGTCGTCGATCATCGTCCGGACGAGCCGCGTGCCGAGACCGTGGCCGCGGTGGGCGTCGAGCACGAACACGTCGGCCAGGTACGCGAACCGCACGCCGTCGGACACGGCCCGCGCGAAGCCCACCTGCGCGCCGTCGGGCGCGTACGCGCCGACCACCCGCCAGGCGGTGCGGACCTGCTCCTCGACCTCCGCGCGGCTCCGGTCGCGGCCCCAGTACGCCTCGCGGGACAGGAAGTCCCACACCACGTCCAGGTCGACCCGCGCCGGGTCGTCGTCGAGCACGTACCCGTCGCCCTCGGGGACCGGGCCGGTCGTCGCGTCCGCGGGCGGCACGGCGGGCTCCGTGACCTGGGCGCCCGGACGCGGGCTCGTCACGTCAGCGGACGGACGCGACGAGCCGCAGCCGCTCGCCGAGCGCCACGTCGTCGACGCGCGGGGCGACGCCCCGGCCGGCGGGAAGGAACGACGTGACCAGCGGGCCGAGCCGGTCGAGGTCGACGTCGACGAGCGTGGCACCGCCCTCCGACCGCGCGGTCGCGACGCCGGCCGGCAGCTTCGCGAGCTGACCGCGGACGGCGTCGGTCACGAACGACGACAGGTCCATCCGCAGCGTGGGGTGCTGCGCGACGACCGCCACCTGCCACGTGCGGCCCGTGACGCCGCGGTCCTCGACGCGCACGTCGACCGGGCCGGCGAGCCGCGTCGCCATCTTCACGGCGCCCGGCACGCCGGGCAGCTCGTGCACCGCGACGGTCGCCTGGACGGTGCTGCCGGTGGCACGCACGTCGCGCACGGCGGTGGGCAGGACCTGGGCGGCGCGGGCGAGGACGAGGGCCTCGTCGAGGGCGAGGGTGAGCTCCATGCGGGCCAGGCTACGGCGGGCCGGTGACAGGTACCGGTCGAACGGGGTCGAGCCGGGCGTCGGCTCAGACGTCGACGAGGCGCAGCGCGACGCGCACGGTGTCCCCGGCGTCGACGCCCGCGGCGGTGCGCACCGCCCGCTTGACCGGCAGCACGAACGTCCGGCGGCCCTTGTCGGGGAACAGCGACGTCCGCCACGTCGTGGGGCCGAGCGTCACCTCGACGCGCACGGACCCGAAGCCGCCCTGCCGGCCGCTCGTCAGCTCGTCCACCTCGTCCGCGACCGCGAACGGCACCTCGGCGAACACCCAGGACCCGTTCGGGACCTGGAACAGCGGGGCGTCGAACCGGAACTCGCTCACCCGCGGACGCTAGCGCGCGGGACCGACACGGCGGGCGGTCAACCTTCGTGCTGCAGCGGCCGGCCCAGCAGCCCGGCCAGCCGGGCGACCTCCTCCTCGACGGCGGCGACGGGAGCCGCCGGGACGTCGCCGACCCAGCGCGTCGTCACCGTGTCGCCGCGCAGCGCCCACGTGCCGGCCACGCGGCCGTCGACGACGACGAGGTCGGCGCCGCGGCTGACGTCGCCGCGCACCGCGGGCGGCACCACGGCGGCGTCCGCGGTGCCCGGGCCGAGCACCCACTGGTCGTGCCGCGGCAGCAGCCGCACGGCCGCGGACGGCGGCGTCGCGAGCAGGTCGTCCACGTCCTCGTCCAGAACCAGCCGCGGCTCGTCGTCGACCTCCACCCAGCGCACGTGCCCGCCGAGGCCGTCGAGCCAGCGGTTCAGGTCCGCGCGTCGGACGCCGAGCCCCTCGCCGAGCCAGTACCGCAGGTTCGCGTCGGACGCCGGGCCGTACGCGCGCAGGTACGTCTCGACCGCCTGCGGGCCGGCCTCCTCCACGTCGGGCAGGCCGGGCCAGCGGGGGTTCGCGCCGAGGAGCTGGAGGGTCAGGCGGCCGTCGCGCGACGGGCCGAGGCACACGTCGCCCTGCCACGCGAGCGGCTTGAGCAGCGTCGCCTGCGGGTCGGTGAGCGCCGGGCCCAGGTGCGCGAACCGCGGGTCGTCGGCCAGCGCGGACGCGAGCTCGGGGCGGGTCAGCGGCCCGTCGACGAGCGCGTCGCGGACGGCCGCGCGCAGCACGGGCCAGTCCGCGGGCTCGAGGCCGTAGTGGCTGCGCCAGCCGGGACGCTCCCACATGCGGCTCGACGCCCGCAGCGCCAGGTGCACGGCCGCCTGGTCGGGCGTCATGAGGTGCACCGCGCCGCGGAACGCGAACGTCCGCACCAGGCTGCCGTCGGCCAGCGCCCGGGCCACGTCGCCCCGCTGCGAGCGGCGCAGGCGCGTCCGCACGCCCAGCTCGGCGTGCGCGGGGTCGGCCTGCGCGGCGACGGCGCCGAGCGCGCCGACCACGCCCGCCGGCGTCGTCGCGCCGGGCGGGTCGAGCAGCTGGCGGCGCAGGCGCCACGCGAGCGCGCCGGACCGGGTGAGCGCGTCCATCCGACGGACGCTACCGGGCCGGTCCGACACGGGGTCGGACCGGCCGGTGGGGGAGGGACGTGCTCACATGTCGCGGTAGCGGCGGGCCGCGGCGAGGTCCGCGCGCAGCTCGTCGGCGGTGCGCCGCACGCCGTACCCGGGGGTGTCGCGCTGGATGCGCCAGCCCTCGGACAGGGGGCTCAGCTCGACGGCGTCGAAGCCGAACCGGTCGAGCAGCGCCACGACGCGCGCACGGGCGTCCGCGTCGTCCCCGGCGACGACGAGCGCGCGGCGTCCGGGCGTGCCCGTCGGGGCGCCGTCGGTCGTGAGCTCCGCGGCGAGGATGTGGTTGAACGCCTTGACGACGTGCGACTGCGGCAGGTGCCGCTGCAGCAGCTCGGCGGTGGTGGTCGACTCGTCGTCGAGCTCCGCGATCTGCCCGTCGCGCTGCGGGTAGTAGTTGTTCGTGTCGATCACGACCTTGCCGGCGAGCGGCTCGACCGGCACGGACCCGATCGCCTTGAGCGGGATCGTGACGACGACGAGGTCGCCCGCCTCCGCCGCCTCCTGCGCGGTGCCCGCACGCGCGCGGTCGCCCAGCTCCGCGACGAGGTCGACGAGGGTGTGCGGCCCCCGTGAGTTGCTCACCACGACGTCGAGGCCGTGCCGCACCGCGAGGCGGGCGAGCTGCGAGCCGATGTGTCCTGCGCCGATGAAACCGATGGTCGTCATGCGCCGTGCAACACCGGACCGGCGTCGGGGTGTTCCACCCCGCGGTCAGGACGTCGCGGGGCCGTCCCCGGCGCGGGTGCCCACCGGCGTCCGGCCAGGCCCTCGAGCGCAGCGTCGACCACCCCCCGCGCACCCGGCGACGCGGCGATCTCGGCGGCGAGGCGGCGGGCGGCGGCCCGGTACCGCGGGTCCGCGCGCACGGCCCGGACGGCGTCGGCCACCTCCGCGGGCGTCGGCCGGTTCCCGCGCAGCCGGATCCCGGCGCCGCTCCACGCGACGCGCGCGCCGACCTCCGCCTTGTCCTCCGTCCGTCCCGCCACGACGAGCGGGACGCCGTGCGCGAGCGCCCAGTGCACGCCGCCGTAGCCGCCGTTCGTCACCATGACGTCCGTGCGCGGGAGCAGCGCGGCGTACGGGACCATCTCGGCGGCGCGCACGTGGGCGGGGAGGGGACCGAGCCGGTCGACGGGGGTGCCGCCGGTCGCGGCGACGACGAGCACGTCGTCGTCCGCGAGCCCGTCGATCGTGGGGCGCAGCAGCTGACCGACGTCCTCGTTCGAGACCGTGCCCTGCGTGACGTGCACGACCGCGCGGCCGTCGAGGTCGCCCCACCACGCGGGCAGGTCCGCCGGGTCGACGGTCGTGCTGCCCGGTGCCGGCACGCTCGCCGGGCCGACGAGCCGGTGGTCCACGCGCAGGTGCGGCCGCGGGTACTCGAAGCCCGGCACGGTGAGCTGCACGACGACGTCCGCGGACGCCGGCCAGGCGGTGATGAACCCGGGCGGCGGGGTGTCGCCGCTCGCGCGCACCATCGCGCGCGACTCCGTCCGCACGACCCGCAGCAGCCCCTCCTCGAGCAGCAGGCGCAGGGCGCCGTCGCGGACGCGGCCGCGCAGGCCGGCCAGCGGCGCGAGGCCCGGGCCGAACGGCGGGACGCCGGGGTGGGGGAGGGACGAGGGCACGATGCCGACCGCGACGGTGCGGGGCCGCCGGTCGGCGGGCCGGGTCGTGACCGCGTAGGCGCCGAGGAACAGCGGCTCGAACAGCAGCACGCCCACGGTCGGGTCCAGCACGGCGTCGAGGGCCCGGGTCTGGGCGGCGCCGCGCCGCACGAAGTAGGTGAGCATGTCGTGGCGCAGCGCGGCGATGCCGGTGCGGTGCGCGCGGTCGGGGTCGTCCGTGAGCATCGTGCGCTCGTCGAAGACGGCGTCGGCCGGCAGGGGGACGAGCTCGGCGCCCGTGCGCTCGACCTGCGCCCGGAACCGGTCGCCCGTGAGGAAGCGGACGCGGTGGCCGGCGTCGACGAGCGCGCGGGCGACCGGCAGCAGCGGTGACACGTGCGCGTGGTTCGAGACGGCGGCGATGACGACGGTGCTCGGTGTGGTGGAGGCCATGTCGGTTCCTGTCGGAGGGCCCGGTGGGGCCGGCGGCGCTCGTCGGCCGGCCGCTGTAGCGTGTTCGGCAGCCCGTCGAGCATTTCATCACCCGGACAGGAGGGTCGATGGCCGCCGATGATACGTCGCGCCCGTACCGGTCCGCGATCCGCGCCGAGCAGGCCGCGACGACCCGGCGACGCGTGCTGCTCGCCGTCGCCGACGAGGTCACGGCCGTCGGCTACGACCGCGCGACGCTGCCGCGGATCGCCGCGCGTGCGGGCGTGTCCGTCGAGACCGTCAAGGCGCAGGGACCGAAGCGGGACCTGCTCGTGCGGGCCTTCGAGGTCGTCTTCGCCGGCGACGAGGGCGACCGCACGCTGGAGGAGCGGATCGCCGCGGCCGCGGTACCGGCCGACGACGTGCACGCGCTCCTGCGGGTCACCGGCACGGTCGTCGCCGACGCGTACGCGCGCTCCGTCCGGCTGTGGGAGGCGTTCGTCGCGGCGGCGCGCACCGACGCCGACGTGCAGGCCGCGTTCGACGCGATGCGCGCACGGCGGCGCGCGAGCGTGCGTGCGACGGTCGCGGAGCTCGCCCGGCGCGGGATGCCCGTCGCCGGGGACGTCGACGAGGTCGTCGACCAGGCGACGCTCGTCTACTCGCACGAGGCGTGGCGGCACCTCGTCGAGGACTGCGGGTGGAGCACCGAGCGCTACGTCGCGTGGGCCGTCGCGCTGGCCGTGGCGATGCTCACCGGGGGGCCGTACCCGACGCCCGTCCCGGCCGGCTGACGAGCGGCGCGCACCCGTGCGTCAGGCGGCCGGGCGCACCATCGTCACGTGCGGGATGCCGTCCTCGGAGTAGACGTCCGACGCGGCGGCGAAGCCGAAGCGCGCGTACCAGCCCTCCAGGTGCGCCTGCGCGTCCAGCACCTGCTCGCGCGGGCCCGCCGCCTCGACGGCCGCGCGCATGAGCCGGGACGCGAGCCCGACGTTCCGCGCCGACCGCGCGACGCACACGCGCCCGATCCGCGGCCGGGCCGGCGTGCCCGCGAGCGCGCCGTCCTCGAGCAGCCGCAGGTAGCCGACGACGCGGCCGGCACGCGTCGCGACGAGGTGCCGCGAGCCGGGCTCCAGGTCGCGCCCGTCGATCTCCGGGTAGGCGCACCGCTGCTCGACGACGAACACGTCGACGCGCAGGCGCAGCACGTCGTAGGCCTGGGCCGCCGTCAGGTCGTCCCAGGCGGACCAGGTGAGGGTGATGTCGTCGGCCACCGGCTGATGGTGCCACCCGGACGGGCCGGGCGGGTCGCTCGTCCACCGGTGGAGGGCGCGTGCCGGGTCGGCCGGGCGCCCGTCCGGATCTCACCTGTGGAACGCCCGCGCGGGGCCGTCCGGCGCCGCTACGCTCCCCGCGCACCCGCCGGCCGTGCGGGCTCTGGGAAGGGACCCGGGCATGCTCACCACGCTGCGCGCAGCACTCTCCGTCCTCATGCTGGCGGGCTTCTACGTCGTCGCCGGCGGGCTCGTCGGCGGGCTGCTGTGGCTGACGGTCCTCGCGTTCGGTGCGGGTGCCGAGGCGGGCGCGGCCAAGCTCGGGTTCGTCGCGCTCGTCGTGGTGGTCGCCCTCGTGCGGGCGCTGTGGCTGGTCGCGCGGGCCCGCCCGGAGCCCGAGCCCGGCGTGGAGCTGTCGCCCGCCGCCGCCCCCGAGCTCTGGGCCGCCGTGCGCGAGCTGGCCGGTGTCGCGGACACGCGGGTGCCGGACGAGATCCGGCTCGTGCCCGAGGTCAACGCGGCCGTCTCCGAGGACGCGCGCCTGCTCGGGCTGGTCGGCGGGCGGCGTCGGCTCTACCTCGGGGTGCCGCTCGTGCAGGCGCTCGACGTCGCGCAGCTGCGCTCGGTGCTCGCGCACGAGCTCGGCCACTACTCGCGCAGCCACACGCGGCTCGGCCCGGTCGCGTACCGCGGTCGTGCGGTCGTGCTCGCGACCGTGCAGCAGCTGTCCGGAGTGGTCGGCTGGGTGCTCGGCGGGTACGCGCGGCTCTACCTGCTCGTGTCCGCGTCGGTGAGCCGCCGGCAGGAGCTGGAGGCCGACGAGCTCTCCGTGCGCGTCGCGGGGCGCGCGGTGGCGCAGGCGACGCTGCGCGAGCTGCCCGTGGTCGACACCGCGTGGTCCTTCTACACCGGCACGTACCTCGCCGCCGGGTGGGAGTCGGGGCTGGCGCCCACCGCCCGAGGGTTCTTCGGCGGGTTCGGCGAGCTGCTCGCCGCCCGCGGGTCCGAGCTCGCCGCCGTGCGGTCCGAGGCGCCGCCCGAGGACCAGTCGGTGTGGGACAGCCACCCGTCCGTCGCGGCGCGCGTCGCGGCGATGGAGCGCATGCCGTCCGCCGACGTCCCGCGCGACACCCGGCCGGCGACGGTGCTCGTCCCCGGCTTCGCCGACGCCGCGACGGCCGTCGCCGAGCACACCGTGCGGTTCGAGGACCGCGCCCGCCTCGAGTGGGACGAGCTCACCGCGCGGTCGGTCGGCGTCGAGCAGCAGCGCACCGCGGACTCGGTGCACCGGGCCGTCGCGCGGCTCACCGGTGCGCCGCGCGGGACGCTCGGCACGGTGCTCGACCTCGTCGCCGCGGGCCGGGGCGACGAGCTCACGCGCGAGCTCGGGTTCACCGCCGCCGACGGCGACGACGAGCCGCCGCTGCACATGGTGCTGCGGGTCGTCCTGCGGGCGGGAGCCGCGCAGTCCGGCGCCGCCCGGTGGCGGCACTCGTGGGCCGGGCCGGCCGAGCTCGTCGGCCGCGACGGGACGCCGTTCCCCACGGACGACGTCCTCCCGCTCGCCACCGCACCCGGCGGTGCCCACGCCGCGCGCACGCGGCTCGCCGCGCTCGGCGTCGACGCCGACGCCGTCGGGCAGGTCGGGGCGCGCGCCACCGCCCACGGCGGCGACGTCCTCGGCGGCATCGCGAACATGCAGGTCGGCAAGGCCCCGCACGACGTCGTCGTCCTCGACAACGGGCTGCTGCTCGTGCCGTGCCCGAAGAAGACCGAGGGCGGCAAGGACCGCATCGCGGCGCTGCTCGCGTCCGCGTCCGTGGTCGAGCTCGCGCGGCAGCACCGCTTCGTGCCCTTCGAGGACGTCGCGTCGGCGGCGGTGCTCAAGCGGGTGCCGGTCCGGGTGTCCTTCACGCTGCACGACGGGACGGTGCTCGAGCTCAAGGAGCTGTGGTCGGGCGAGCGGCTGACGAAGGACAGCGACGACCTGCTGGTCGGTGCGGCCGAGCAGTTCGCGCCCGCGGGCGCCGGGGCCCGCTGAGGCGTCCGGGGAGGGGCCGCGTGCGCGGCTCAGCGGCTGCGGCCGCGCCCCGTCCGACGCGCGGAGGCACGCGTCGGCGGCGCCACCACCGGGTTGCGCAGGTGCTCGTAGACGACGGACGTGCGGACGTCGGCGACCTCCGGCCGCTCCGTGAGCCGGTCGATCACGAACGCGTACAGGTGGTCGTTGTCGGGCACGGCGACGTGCACGAGGAAGTCGTCGCCGCCGCTCGTCACGAACACGCCGAGCGTCTCCGGCAGGGCCGCGACCCACGTGCGGAACGCCTCGATGACCCGCCGCGACGGGGGCCGGATGCGCACGGCGACGAGCGCCTGCACCGGCCGGCCGATCGCCGCGAGGTCGACGTCGAGGATCGCGCCCCGGATCACGCCCCGCTCGCGCAGGGCCCGCGTCCGGTCGAGCGCGGTGGTCGGGGGGACGCCCACCGCGGCCGCGACGTCGCGGTTGGTGCGCCGTGCGTCGACCTGCATCTCGCGCAGGATCGCCGTATCGAGATCGTCCAGCTCGACCATTCCGCCCCCTCGACCGTACGTCGTACGGATTGCCACAACGTTGACCGTTCCGGTGCCTATTGTGCACGCCTCAGGACGTCACGGTGTCGAGGAGTGAGGGAGACGGGCGTGCAGCAGACGGCCACGCAGGAAGCGGGCGAGCACGAGATGGGTGAGCGGGGGACGGGCGTGCAGGCAACGGGTCGGCAGCGGACCGGCGAACCGGGGACGGCGGGACGTGTCGGGTTCACGCCCGACGAGGTCCGCACCGGCGAGCCGACCCGCGCCGCGCGGCTCAAGTGGGTCGTCGTGGTGGACGAGTCGATGCCCGCCGGCCGGGCGGTCAACGCCGCGGTGTGCGTGAGCGCCGCGACCGCCGCTGGCGTGGACGGGCTGCTCGGCCCGGACGCCGTCGACGCCACGGGGTCGGCGCACCCCGGCCTGCCGTGGGCGGGCTGCGCGGTGCTGGCCGCACCCGCGGACCGGCTCGCCGCGATCCGCGCACGGGCGGCGGCGTCGCCGGGCGTCTTCGTCGCCGACATGCCGGTCGCCGCGCAGGCGACCCGCGTCTACGACGAGTACCTCGACGCGGTGGCCGGTGCGCCCGCCGACGCGCTCGCGTACCACGCGGTCAGCATCGTGGGCCCGCGCAACCGGGTCGACAAGATCGTCGGCCGGCTGCCGCTGCTGGCGTGAGCAGGCCACCGAGCACCGAGTGCGGCACCTCGCACCGAGTGCGGCAGGTGCAGCACCCGCGCTCGGTGCGACCTACCGCGCTCGGCGGTGGGTGCCGCGGTCGGCGCGGCGTCCGGACGTGTGGGTGCGGGCCGTCAGCTGCAGTTGTCGCAGACGCCCGTGGCCGGCAGCGCCTGGAAGCAGGTGGGGCAGATGGCGAGCGGACGCTCCTCGCGGGCGGGGGTGCGGGTCGCGCGCGGGGTCGTCGTGCGGGGCGTCGTCGTGCGCGGCGCCTTCGGGGCCGACGACCGGGGCGCGCGGGCCGGTGCCGCGGCGGGTGCGGCCGCCGCGTACGGGTCGGTCACCTCGAACCCGCGCCGACGCAGCAGGGCCACCGCGGCGTCCATGCCGTGGAAGTCGTCGGACGTCGCCATGCGGCCGGTCGCGAACCGGTGCGCGACGCCGAGGACCGCGCGGGCGTCGTACTCGCGGCCCTCGTGCAGGATCGCGTAGGCGGGCGCGGGCTCGAACCCGTACAGCGCGAGGAACTGCTCCCCGCCGCGGTCGTCGTACTCCGCGATCGCCTGGAGGACGTGCTGCTGGGTCACGGAGGAGAACGTCGCCACGGTCGTCCAGCCTACGGCGGTCGCCGCGGGCCGGACGACGTCCGCGGCCGCGACCGGGTGCGGCACGGCGCTGCGGCCGGGCGCAGCACGACGCAGGGCCCGTCCCGCATCGCTGCGGTGACGGGCCCTGCGTGCCGGCGGAGGATGGGGGATTCGAACCCCCGAGGGCTTGCACCCAACACGCTTTCCAAGCGTGCGCCATAGGCCACTAGGCGAATCCTCCTGGCGGCGGCAGCCGATCGGGACCGACGAGCCGCGCGGAGAGTCTACCGGAGCCGACAGCCGTGCCGTACCGCGTCGGCGCGGGCTGGTCACGGCCGGGACCGGCCGGCCCGCCGTGCCGCATCGGGCGGATGCGGCGAACCGGACCGACGGGAACAGGTCGTGCGGAGAGCACCGCACCGTCATGAGTCGTTCAACCTCGCTGGCGAGGGTCGTACGCGGCCGGGACACCCCCGGCCGTCCACGATCCGTAGAGGACCACAGATGCGCCGCAGCAGGACCCCTGCCCGCCGCGCCGGGATCGCAGCCGCGACCCTGGCCACGTCCGCCCTCGTCGTCGTCCCCGCCGCCGCGGCGACCGCGAACCCCGAGGCGCCCGCCGGCGCCCCGAAGAACGTCATCGTGCTCATCGGTGACGGCATGGGCTACAACACGGTCGACCTCGCCAGCGCGTACCAGCACGGCACGACGTTCCACCAGGTCGTCGTGAACCCGGACTCGGGCTCGATCACCCCGGTCCCGGGCACGCCGTCGCAGGTGTTCCAGCAGTTCCCGGTCCAGGTCGGGCAGTCGAACCACTCCGCGAACGGCCGCGCCGAGTACGACCCGCAGGCCGCGTGGGGCGACTTCGACTGGATCAAGGAGGGGGCGACCGACTCGGCCGCCGCCGCCACCGCGCTCGCGACGGGCGTCAAGACGAACAACGGCGTGCTCGGCATCGCCCCCGACGGCACCGTGCTCGAGAACCTCACGCAGCGCGCCGACCGGCTCGGCAAGGCGACGGGCGTCGTCTCGTCGGTGCCGTTCAGCCACGCGACGCCGGCCGGGTACGCCGCGCACAACGCGAACCGCAACGACCTCGCGGGTGTCACGCACGAGTACCTCGAGGCGGACTACCTCGACGTCGTCATCGGTGCCGGGCACCCGTACTACGACGACAGCCACGAGCTGCTGACGACGCCGAGCTTCGGCTACGTCTCCCAGTCCGACTGGCAGCGCCTGCAGGACGGGCAGACGGGCTTCACGCTGCTCGAGGAGAAGGCGCAGTTCGAGGCGCTCGCGGCCGGCACCGACGTGCCGGAGCGCGTGTTCGGCGCCGTGCAGGTCGGCTCGACGCTGCAGCAGGGCCGCTCGACGGTCGGCGAGACGCCGTTCGCCGGGCAGATGAACGACGTCCCGGACCTGCCGACGCTCACGCAGGGCGCCCTCAACGTGCTCGAGCGCGAGGAGGACGGCTTCTTCGTCATGGTCGAGGGCGGCGCGATCGACTGGGCCGGCCACGCGAACTCCGACGTCACGACCATCGAGGAGACCGTCGACTTCAACCGCGCGGTCGACACGGCCGTGCAGTGGGTCGAGGAGAACAGCAGCTGGGACGAGACGCTGATGATCGTCACGGCCGACCACGAGACCGGCTACCTCGCCGGCGCGGGTGCCGACCCGACGTGGACCAGCCTCGTGCCGGGCGCGGCCGAGCAGGTCGCCGGCCACTCGTGGCACTCGGGCAACCACACGAACCAGCTGGTCCCGGTCTACGCCCAGGGCCCGGGTGCGGACGCCATCGCGGCCCGCGCCACCGGCACCGACCCGGTGCGCGGCGCGTACCTCGACAACACCGACCTCGCGAACGTCTTCCTCGACGAGCTGTGGGACTACGTGCCCAGCGAGGAGACGGACGGCATCGAGGTGACGGCCACGCTGCCGGAGCAGGCCCCGGCCGGCAGCCTCGCGCTCACCGTCGCGCAGGACGCGCTCGACCTCGGCGAGGCCGACAACCTCGGCGACCGGCTGCGGCTGCAGGCCGCGCTGCCGACCGTCGCGGTGACGGACTCGCGCGCCGACGCGGCGGGCTGGTCGGTCTCGGGCCAGTCCACCGACCTGGTGTCCGACGGTGCGCGCCTGCGCGCCGGTCACCTCGGCTGGGACCCGGTCGTGCTCACGCAGCGCGACGGCGTCACGCCCGGTGACGACGTCGAGGGCGTTCTCGACGGCGGGACGGGCCTCGCGGTGCCGGCGGCGCTCGCGACGGCCGAGGGCGAGGGTCGCACGGGCCGGACCGAGCTGTCGGCGGACGTGCGTCTCGACGTCCCGGTCGACGCGAAGGCCGGCACGTACCGCGGCACGCTCACCGTCAGCCTCTTCGCCCGCGACTGACGACGCCGGACCCACCCGCGCCGGCGGGGGGACCGCGCGTCCTCCCGCCGGCGCGACCGCACCGCCACCGCCACCGCCACCGCACCGCCACGCGCGCCCGCCCACCCGCCGGGCGCCGCCCTCGAGAGGACCTCCGTGCTCCACGCCCGCACCCGCGCCGCGCTCGGCGCAGCCGTCGTGCTCGTCGCCGGCCTCGCGGCCGCGCCCGCCGCGGCCGCGCCCCTGCTCGCGGCACCTGTGCTCCCGGCACCGGTCGCCGCCGGCCCGGTCGCCGCCGGTCTCGCCGACCCCGACGCGCCCACCGCCGTCCCCACGCACGACCCCGCGCTCGACGTCGACCGCGGCGGCGTGGGCGACCCGCAGGTCGCGACGACGACGTGGTCGCTCGTGCCCGCGACCGCCGACGGCCCCGACGGGCGCGTCTCGCTGCGCCACGAGCTCGACCCCGGCGCGCAGGTCACCGAGCACCTCGCACTCGCCAACCACACCGACACGCCGCAGACGTTCACGCTCGCTGCCGGCGACGGCGTCGTCACCGCCGCCGGGGAGTTCGACCTGCCGCCGACCGGGACCGCGCCGACGGCGGCGGGGGCCTGGCTCGACGTGCCGCGGAGCGTCGAGGTCGGGCCGCGCGGCACGGTCGTCGTGCCCGTCACGCTGACCGTCCCCGCCGACGCCCGTCCCGGTGACCACCCCGCGGGCGTCGTCGCGTCGCTGGCCACGCCGGTCGAGGGGGTGGACGGCACGCGTGTCGTGCTCGACTCGCGGGTGGGCGTCCGGCTGCACCTGCGCGTCACCGGCGACGTGGTCGCCGGCCTGGCCGTCGGCGACGTCGCCGCACGGTACGTGCCGTCGTGGAACCCCTTCGCGCCGGGCGCCGTCGAGGTGTCCTACGTGCTGGAGAACACCGGCGACGTGCGCCTCGGCGCGACGGGCGCCGTGTCGGTCGACCCGTGGCTCGGCGGCGCGACGACGGCGGACGGCGACCCCGTGCGCGAGGTGCTGCCCGGCGGCTCGGTGGCGCGCTCGGTCGTGCTCGACGGGGTGTGGCCGGGCGTGCGCGCGGCCGTGGACGTGGGCGCCGAGCCGCTCGTCGTGGGGGACGACGTCGTGCCGGGGGTCCCCGCGGCCGCGGCGGCGACGGCCGCCGTGTGGACGCCGCCGCTCGCGCAGGTCGGGCTGCTGCTCGTGCTGCTCGGGGTGGTGCTCGCGGTGCGCGCGGCGCGCCGCCGCTCCGCCGCCCGCGTCGCGCGCGCCGTGGCCGAGGCGCGCGCCGAGGCCCTCGCGGCGGGCCCGGTCACGGGCTGACCGCGCGGCGGGCGCGGGACCTCCCGCTCGCCGACGCGGCCCGTGGGCGCTCGAACGGGACCTGGAGCGTGCACCGGGCCGCTCGTCCGCGCACCGGAACCCGTTCGGGAGGGGTCGGCCGGGGCGCGTGCGTGTCGGACGCGTGTGGTGGGGTGGTCACGTGGCGGGACGTCCGACGGCCGGCGTGGCCGGGAGCATGCGCAGCGCGCTGCCCGTCGTGCGCGTCGAGGCGGCCCCGGACGACGAGGGGCCGACCGGCCACGACTGGTTCCGGGACGTGCCGGCCGTCGCGCAGGTGCTCGCGCAGGGATGGGACCTGTCCGCCGCGACCGTCCTCGTCGGCGACAACGGCGCCGGCAAGTCGACCCTCGTCGAGGGCGTCGCCGGCGCGTTCGGCATGGGCCCGGAGGGCGGGGCGATCGGCTCGCGCCACAGCACCCGGCGCACGGAGTCGGGCCTCGCGGACCGGTTGCGCCTGCTGCGGGGCGTCGGCTCACCGCGCCGCGGGTTCTTCCTGCGGGCCGAGACGATGCACTCGTTCTACACGTACCTCGAGGAGAACCCGGGCGGCCGCCCGTCGTCGAACCCCGAGCCGCAGTTGCACGCGATGTCGCACGGGGAGTCGTTCCTCACGCTCGTCGGCGACCGGATGATGCTCCCGGGCCTCTACGTCCTCGACGAGCCGGAGTCGGCGCTGTCGTTCACCGGCTGCCTCGCGCTGCTCCAGCACCTGCACGACCTCGTGCGCAGCGGCTCGCAGGTGCTCCTGTCGACGCACTCGCCCCTGCTCGCGGCGCTGCCGGGCGCGACGGTGTGGGAGATCGGCGACCACGGCCTGCGCCGCAGCGCGTGGGACGACCTGGAGCTCGTGCGGCGCTGGCGCGGGTTCCTCGACGCGCCCGACCGCTACCTGCGCCACGTCCTGGACGGCTGACCGGCCGGACCGGACGAACCGGACGCGAGTGGGTAGCGTGAGGCGGCATGGACCAGACCGCTCCTCCCTCCGGCGCCGCGCCCTACGCCCGCCCCGAGCCGTGGCCGATCGACGAGTGGCGTGAGCCCGCGATCGGCACCGCCATCGCCGCGCTGACGCTGCCCGCGGTGACGAGCGCCCTCGTCGGCCTGCTGGTGCTCGCGGTGCAGGGGCGCGCGTCGTGGCTCCTGGTGACCCTGTCCGCGCTGGTCACCGCCGTGATCGGGGTGCTCGCCGCCGCCGTGGCGTTCCGGCGCCGCGACCGTCGGCCGGTGCGGCTGCTCGCGGCGGTCGCCGCGGCGTGGGGCGTCGCGACGCTCGTCGCGGGCGTCGTCGTCGGCCTCGAGCTCGAGACGTCCGAGCGCGTCCCGCTCGCCGTGATGCTCGTCGTGGGCGGCGCGTGGACCGTCGTGCTCGGCCTGCTGCTGTGGCTCGCGTGGCGGCTGCTGCCCCCCGGGGCGTCGGACGTGCCCGGCCCGACGCCGTCCGGGGACGGCGACGGGACGGCCGCCGACGCGCCGACGACGACCGGCACCGCCGGTGGCACGCCCACCGGTGCCGCGCCGCGGTCCGCGACGGGACGCGCACCCGGCGTCACGTCCCCCGGCCCCGCAAGCACGGACGACGCCACCGGCGCCCCCACGCGGGCGTCGGCCGGCGAGCCCGCGGACGTCGGCGCGGACCTCGACGCCGGCACGGACGCCGACCAGGCGGCCCTCGCCGACTGGCCCGAGTGGGGGACTGGCCGCGACGCCGCCGCACGCGAGCCGGGCGCCGGTGCGACGCGCGCGACGTCGGCCGGGGCGCAGCCCGTCGCGACGTCGGCCCCTGCGACGTCGGCCCCTGCGACGTCCGCCCCTGCCACGTCGGCCGCTGCCACGCCCGCCCCTGCCACGTCCGTCCCGGACGAGCCGCCCGCCGCACCGGCGCCCACACAGCTGGCGACGCCGCGGCGCACCGCGTCCTCCGCGACGCCGCCGCCGACGTCGGTCGACGACACGATGGTCGTCGACGGCCCGCTCCTGGACGAGGACGGCTTCGAGGTGCCCGAGCCGCCCACGCCCACGCCGCCGCGGCGCAGCGTCTCGTCGCCGGCGGTGCGGGGACGGCGCAGCGGCTCGGGCGACCGCCCGACGCAGCGCCTCTCCGGCCGGGACCCCGAGGCCGGCCCGCCCACGCAGCGCATGCCGCACGTCGACCGCTGACGCGCCGGTAGGCCGGGCCGTCACGCGCGCAGGCATCCACCCGCTGACCGCGCGTGCCCGGCAGCCGCCCGGGCTGCGTTAGGCTGGGTGCAGACCCCTCGTACGGCGTCACCCCGCTGAACCCCCCCAGGGCCGGAAGGCAGCAAGGGCAGGCGGGCTCTGGCGGGTGTGCGGGGGGTCCTTGCATGCCCGGACCCATGCGCGGAGTCATGCCCGGAGTCATGCCCGGGAGTCGGGCCCGGCCCGTCCACGGGCGGACCTCCCGTCGTCCCGCCGTCGGCCCCGCCGTCCACCCCCGGTGGGACGCCGGCCGCGCGAGGTCGCGACCTCGGTCCCACGCCGCGCCCCCACCGCGGGGCGCACGATCGAGGCATGACCGCGACACCCCCTCCGCTCACCCCGCCGCCCGGCGTCGGCGCGCCGGCCGCACCCCTCGCCGCCGCGCCCCTCGCCGCCGCGCCCCCGGCCACCCTCCCGGCCGGCGCACCCACCACCTCCGCCTGGTCCGGCGACGTCCCGCGCCTCGCCGCGCGCGGCCTGGTCAAGCGCTTCGGCGGGACGACCGCCCTCGCGGGCGTCGACGTCGCGATCCCGGACGGCGGGTCGCTCGCGGTGATGGGGCCGTCGGGCTCCGGCAAGTCGACGCTGCTGCACTGCCTGGCGGGCATCCACCAGCCGGACGCGGGCGTCGTGGCGCTGCGCGGGCGGGAGATCCAGGGCCTGTCCGAGAAGGAGCGCTCGCTGCTGCGCCGCAGCCAGTACGGGTTCGTGTTCCAGTTCGGCCAGCTGCTGTCGGAGCTGTCGGCGCTCGAGAACGTGGCGCTGCCGGCGATGCTCACGGGCGCGTCGCGCGTCGAGGCGGAGACGGCGGCGCAGCAGTGGCTGGGCGCGCTCGGCCTGGCCGGCACGGAGGGGCGTCGCCCGGGCGAGCTGTCCGGCGGCCAGGCGCAGCGGGTCGCGGTCGCGCGGGCGCTGATCACGCGGCCGGACGTCGTGTTCGCCGACGAGCCCACCGGGTCCCTCGACCAGAGCACCGGCCACGACGTCATGCGGGTGCTGGTGGAGAGCACGCGGGCGGTCGGGGCCTCCCTCGTCGTCGTCACGCACGACGCCCAGGTCGCCGCGTGGTGCGACGCGCGCATCGACATGCTCGACGGGCGCGTGGTGCCGGCCGGCACGACGACCGGTGCGGGCGTCGGCCCGCGCGAGGGCGAGCTCGAGGCCATCCGGGCCGGGGCGGTGTCGCGATGAACCCCGTCCTGGCGCTGGCGCCGCGGCTGCAGCGGGCGAGCGGGCACGACGGGCGCACGACGACGGCGCTCGCGGTCACCGCGTTCGGCGTCGCGACGGCCCTCGCGCTGAGCGTCCTCGGCGGCCTGCTCGGCTTCATGGACCGCGCCGCGCACCCCGCCGATGCGTACCAGCGCGAGTACGGGTCGTTCTACGTCACGCTCGCCACGACGGCCGCGATCCTGCTGCTCGTGCCGGTGGTCACGCTCGCCGGCGCCGCCGCGCGCCTGGGCGTCTCCCGGCGCGACGCCCGCCTCGCGAGCCTGCGGCTGCTCGGCGCGACGCCGCGCGAGGTCGTCGGCCTCACGGTCGTCGAGACCGCGCTGCAGGGGCTGGTCGGGGCCGTCGCGGGCTCCGCGCTGTACGGGGTGCTGCTGCTCGTGTGGTCGCAGGTCGCGTTCCAGGGGGAGCCGTTCACGGTCGGGGAGCTGTGGGTCGGGGTGCCGGTGCTGCTGCTGACGTGGCTGGCGGTGCCGGCCGTCGCCGCGGTGAGCGGCATGGTGTCGCTGCGGCGGGTCGTCGTGTCGCCGCTGGGCGTGGCGCAGCGCGTGCAGCGGCCGGGCATGCGCGTCGTCCGGCTGCTCGTGGCGCTCGTCGGGCTGGGCGTGTTCATGGTGCTGTCCGCGCTGGGCGGTGCGCTCGGGGCGGCGCTCGTCGCGTTCCTCATGGGCGGCCTGCTGGCGGCCTTCGCGACGATGAACGCGGTCGGGCCGTGGATCGTCGGGCGGATCGGCCGCATCCAGCTGAAGCGCGCCCGCACGCCGGCGCAGCTGCTCGCCGCCCGGCGCCTGCTCGACGACCCGCGGGCCGTGTGGCGCGTCGTCGGCGGCCTGGGCCTGGCGTCGTACGTCGCGGGGTGCCTCGCCGTCGTCCCGGTGCTGACCGCCGGCGCCGGGGACGACCCCGACATGGTGATGCAGATGGGCGACATCCTCACCGGCGCGCTGCTGACGCTGGCGATCGCGTTCCTGCTCGCCGCCGCGTCGGCGGGCATCGCGCAGGCTGCGCAGGTGCTCGACCGGCGGCGCGAGTACGCGCTGGCGACGCTCGCGGGGGTGCCCGGCGAGCTCTTCGACCAGGTGCGCCGGCGGGAGGTGCTGGTGCCGGTCGTGTACGTCTCGGCGGGGTCGGCGCTGGCCGCGCTCGTCATGTTCTTCCCGCTGTTCGGGTACGCGGCGATCACCGCGCCGCAGGGGCTGCTGCTCCTGCTCGGCAGCCTGACCGTCGGGTGCGCGCTCGTGCTCGCCGCGACGGAGTCGGCGCGGCCGCTGCTGCGCCGGGTGCTGGCGGACACGGTGGTGCGTGCGGACTGACGGGTCACCTGGTGGGACGGCGTCGGGACGAGCCAGTGGTCGTGCGGCGTCCGGGCCACCGGTGGCGGCGCGATCGCGGGCTCGGGAGGCGGTCGTCCCGGGTGCCGGACGCGGGCCGGTCGGGCGGCGGACGGGTCGGGACGGTGCCGTCCACAGCCGTGACGTCGGCGCTTGTCCCCGTGTGGGTGGCGGCACGTAGGGTCCTCCCGTGACGACAGCCCTGTACCGGCGCTACCGGCCCGAGTCCTTCGCGGAGGTCATCGGGCAGGACCACGTCACGGCGCCCCTGCGCCAGGCCCTGCGCTCGGGCCAGAGCAACCACGCGTACCTCTTCTCGGGCCCGCGCGGCTGCGGCAAGACGACGAGCGCGCGCATCCTCGCGCGCTGCCTCAACTGCGCCGAGGGCCCCACCGACACCCCCTGCGGCGTGTGCCCGTCGTGCGTCGAGCTCGCGCGCGGCGGCCCCGGCAGCCTCGACGTGGTGGAGATCGACGCGGCCAGCCACGGCGGTGTCGACGACGCCCGCGAGCTGCGCGAGCGCGCGACGTTCGCCCCCGCGCGCGACCGGTACAAGGTGTTCATCCTCGACGAGGCGCACATGGTCTCGCCGCAGGGCTTCAACGCGCTGCTGAAGATCGTCGAGGAGCCGCCGCCGCACGTGAAGTTCGTGTTCGCGACGACCGAGCCCGACAAGGTCATCGGCACCATCCGCTCGCGCACGCACCACTACCCGTTCCGGCTGGTCCCGCCGGACGTCCTCGTGCCGTACCTCGAGCGACTCTGCGCCACCGAGGGGGTCCCGGTCGGCGCCGGGGTGCTGTCGCTCGTCGTCCGCGCGGGCGCCGGGTCGGTCCGCGACACCCTGTCCGTGCTCGACCAGCTCGTGGCCGGCGCCGGCGAGCAGGGCATCGACTACGAGGGCGCGGTCGCGCTGCTCGGGTACACGCACGGCTCGCTGCTCGACGACCTCGTCGACGCGGTCGCGGCGCGCGACGGCGCGTCCGCGTTCCGGGTGGTCGAGCGCGTGATCGCGACCGGCCACGAGCCGCGGCGCTTCGTCGAGGACCTGCTCGAGCGGCTGCGCGACCTCATCGTCATCGCGGCGTCCGGCGAGGCCGCCGGCGCCGTGCTGCGCGACCTGCCGGCCGACCAGATGGAGCGGATGCGCGCGCAGGCCACGCACCTGGGCATGTCGGAGCTGTCGCGGTCGGCGGACCTCGCGAACGCGGCGCTCACCGAGATGGTCGGCGCGACGTCGCCGCGGCTGCACCTCGAGCTGCTCATGGCGCGCCTGCTGCTGCCCGCGGCCGACGACTCCCGCACCGGGCTCGGTGCGCGCCTCGACCGCCTCGAGCGCGGCCTGCCGGCGGGTGCGCCCGCCGTGCCGGACGTGCCGGCGGTCGTGCCCGCGCACGCCGGCGCGCCGACGACCGGACGCGCGGCTGCTCAGGTCGCGCAGGTGCCGGTCGCGCAGGTGCCGGTGGCGGACGTGCCGCCGGCTGCGGCGCGCGCCGAGGCGTCCGGTCGGCTCCCCGCGGTGGCGCCCGTCGGTGGGGACACCGCGGCTCCCCGGGAGACCGTCGTCGCGGCCGAGCGCCCGGCGTCCGTCGGTGGCGACGCCGCCGGTCGCGGCACGGCGGGCGACGACGCGCGCGCCGGGTCGGCGGGCGACGACGCGCGCGCCGGGTCGGCCGGCGACGACGCCCGGACCGTCGTGGCGGGCGACGCCTCGGGTCGCGCGACGGCGGACGAGGGCGCCGCCCGGGGTGGTGC
>NZ_JBHUZW010000066.1:0-20801 GCF_042667215.1 Cellulomonas sp. NPDC057328
AGCGGCGGGTCCGCGTTTCCGGGCGCGCCGTCCCGGACGGGCGTCCGGGGCGTCGGTCCACCGCGTGCGGTGCGGGAGAATCGGGGACGTGACCACCCCGCACGACACCCGCCACTTCGCGTCCGACAACTACGCGGGCGCGCACCCCGAGGTCCTCGACGCGCTCGCCGCCGCCAACACCGGCCACACCCCCGCGTACGGCGACGACCCGTGGACGGCGCACCTGCAGGACGTCGTGCGCACCCACTTCGGCGACGCCGCGACCGCGTACCCCGTCTTCAACGGCACCGGCGCGAACGTGGTCGCGCTGCAGGCGATGCTGCCCCGCTGGGGTGCCGTCGTCTGCTCCGCGAACGCGCACGTGAACACCGACGAGAACGCGGCGCCGGAACGCGTCGGCGGGCTCAAGCTGCTCACCGTCCCCACACCCGACGGCCGGCTGACCCCCGAGCTCGTCGCCCGGCAGGCCCACGGCTTCGGCGACGTGCACCGCGCGCAGCCGGGCGTCGTGTCCCTCACGCAGTCCACCGAGCTCGGCACCGTCTACCGGCCGGAGGAGATCCGGGCGCTGACCGAGCAGGCGCACGCCCTGGGCATGCGCGTGCACGTCGACGGCGCACGGCTGTCGAACGCGGCCGCGCGTCTCGGCCTGCCCCTGCGGGCGTTCACCACGGACGTCGGCGTGGACGTGGTCTCGCTCGGCGGCACCAAGAACGGCCTGCTCTTCGGCGAGGCGGTCGTCGTCCTCGACCCCGCCGCCGTCGACGGCGTGGGCTACCTGCGCAAGTCCGGCATGCAGCTCGCGTCGAAGATGCGGTTCGTCTCGGCGCAGCTCGTCGCCCTGTACGAGGGCGACCTGTGGCTGCGCTCGGCGGCGCACGCCAACGCGATGGCGGACCGCCTGCGCGCCGGGGTCGACGCCCTCGGGTCGCTCGACGTCACCCTGCCCACCGAGGCCAACGCGGTGTTCGTGCGCCTGCCCGCGGACGTCGCCGCGGCGCTCCGGCGGCGCTGGCGCTTCTACGACTGGGACCCCACCGACGGCACGGTGCGGCTCATGTGCGCCTTCGACACGCGGCCGCAGGACGTCGACGACCTGCTGACGGCGCTCGCCGACGCGCTGGCGGGGCGCCCGGCCGCCTGACCCGGCCCCGGCGGACACGCACGACGGGGCCCTCCCGGACATCGTCCGGGAGGGCCCCGTGCGGGTCGTCAGACCGGGGGTCCGACGGGAGGACGGATCAGCGGCAGGCCGAGCCGTTCAGCGTGAAGCCCGTGGCGGGCGGCGGGGTGCTGCTGCCGTTCGTCTGCGAGCCGTTGAAGCCGATCTCGACCGACGCGCCCGGCGCCAGCGTGCCGTTCCAGGCGGCGTTGGTGGCCGTCACGGACTGGCCGGACTGGGCCCACTGGGCGCTCCAGCCCTGCTGGACCGACTGACCGGCCGGCAGCGTGAAGCGCAGGCTCCAGCTGCTGAGGGCCGTGGAGCCCGTGTTGGTCAGGCGGACCGAGGCGGTGAAGCCCGTGCTCCAGCCGTTCGCGCTGTAGCGGACGGTGCAGGCGGCCGGGCCCGAGGTGGCCGTCGGCGTCGGCGTCGGCGTGACCGTCGGCGTCGCGGTCGGGGTGGCCGTGGGCGTCGGCGTCACCGTGGGCGTCGGCGTCGGCGTCGGCGTGACCGTCGGGGTGACGGTCGGCGTCGGCGTCGGCGTCGGGGTGGGCGTCGTGCCGTTGGCGGGGATCACCGGGTAGGCGTTGCGGACGAGGGTCCGGAACTGGTTCTCGAACCACTGGCCGGCGAGCGGGGCGTCCGGCGTGGCGCCCGTCAGCTGGTTGGCCAGCTTGGACGCGACGTAGGTCGGGTCGCACATGCGGTCGAAGCTCTTGCCCTGGTCGTTCGGGATCTCCTTCGAGGCGCCGTCCGACTCGCCCGGGGGCTTGATCCAGACGTACGCGTCGAGGTGCGAGTCGGCCGGAGCGCCGGCCGGGGTGGCCCGGGGGAGCTCGCCGATGCCGGCGCCCAGCGGGTTGCACCACGCGCCGCGGTGCGTGCGCTTGTCGATGCGGGACTCGTTGACGTACGTGTTGAGGTCCGTGCTCGTCGACGCGGCCGTCGGGCGGTTCGGCCCGCCCCACCCGTTGCGCGAGGTGTCGATGAGCATGCCCGTGCTGGACGGGAAGCCCGCGGCCACGAGCAGCCGGTGCAGGTGCGCCGTCCACGCCAGCTCGCCGAAGTCCGAGTTCCACTCGTAGAACGACGAGGAACGGACCTGGCCGCTGCCGACCTGCTTGTTCGGGTCGGTGAGGAACGGCTCGGCGAGGGGGGTCGAGTTCGCCGTGTTGGTGACGAACCCGTCGACGGACGCGAAGCCCTTCTTCGTGGTCTTCGCGACCTCCGCGAAGAGCTGCGCGGCGGGCGCCGCGTTGGTGTCCCAGCCGAGCCAGCCCGAGTGGGCCGCGTCGATGTAGGTGTAGACGTTGTCCATCGTCTTCAGCTCGTCGAGCGCGTACTTGACGCCCTCGCGGTAGTACGGCGCCGACCGCTGGCACGTCGCCTCGGACATGTTGGTGACGAGGTTCGGCAGGGAGTCCGGCTCGATCGTCGCCGCGATCCGGATGTCCTGGTACTTCGGGTCGGACAGCAGGTCGACGATGGGGTCGATGTACTCGGTCTTGTACCGGGCCAGCCCCGCGTCCGTGGCGGGGAGCTCGCCGTTCGACGCGAGCGCGAAGCAGTCGCGGCCGGGCAGGTTGTAGATGACGAGGTTGAAGACGAGCGGCGTGGTACCGGTCTTCTGCTTGAGCGCCTCGTCGAGGTGGAACTTCAGGCCGTTGCCGTCCGCGTTGCCGGCGATGGCGCTGATGCGGTCCATCCACACGGCCGTCGGCTGCTTCGCCACCGTGCGCATCTGGGCCGCCAGGGTCGCGTCGCCGGCGCGCGTGGCAGCGCTCTCAACCGTCGCGGCCCAGGTGGGGTTCACGTACTGCTTGGCGCCCGCGTAGGGGTTGTCGACGTGCGGCTCGGCCGCCGTGGCCGCCGTGCTCGCCAGCGTCAGCGGCACCGCGACGAGCGCCGTTGCCGTCGCCACGGTCGCGGCGGCGCGCAGGCGCCGTCCGACCGTCCTCTTGCCGTGTGTGGACACGTGTGTCCTCCAGGTCCGTTCGGAGCACCCGGCCCTCGGCGGCAAGGTGCGGGCCGCCGCGGGGGAGTCCACGACGACTGGCCTGGAATCCATCACGCGGCGCCGCCGGCCGTGACCCTCGCGAACCGTTTAGGGCGTGCCGCGTTACCGAATCGTTACCCGGCCCGGATGGTGCTCGGCGTGCGTCGCCGCAGGTCAGCGCGACCGAGGGCCCGTGCTGCCCCGGACCGCGAGCCCGCCGACCGCGATCCGGGGCCCCGTCGCGGCCCGTCCGTCGAGCACCTGCAGCACCGCGTGGCCCACGGACGTGCCGAGCTCCGACTGCACGGTCGGCAGCGCGGTGATGGACGGGGTCGCGAGCCGGCAGAGGGGCGAGTCCGTGAGCGAGACCACGGAGACGTCCCACGGCACGGCGAGCCCCGTGCGACGCGTGACGTCGAGGGCGGCGACGGCCATGTGGTCGGTGTCGAACACGAGCGCGGTGGGCGGCCGGCCCCCCGTGAGCAGGCGCCGGCACGCCGCCGCGGCGCCCTCCGGCGTGCCCGCCGTCGCCTCGTGGACGAGGACGCCGCCGTTCGTGGCCACCGCCTGCTCGAGACCCGCGACGCGGGCGCGCGTCCGGGTCAGCGCGTCCGGCCCCGTGACGACCGCGACCTGCCGGTGCCCGAGCTCGATGAGGTACCGGCCGACGCGCGCCGTCGCCTCCGCGTCCTCGACGGCCACCGTCGCCATCTCGCCCGTCGGCTCGCCGCTCGCCACGACGACCGACGGGATGCGGAGCCGCCGCAGCGCGTCCAGCCGTGGGTCCTCGGTCCGCACGTCGGTGACGACCATGACGTCGAACCGCCGCTCGGCCCACCACTCGCCGTACAGCGACACGGCGGCGGCGAGGTCGTCGACGACCTGGAGCACCAGCGCCAGGCCGCGCGTGCGCAGGACGTCCTGCAGCGCGACGACGAGCTCGAGGACGTCGGCGCCGTAGCCGACCGGGCCGGTCAGCGTCCGGTCGAGCACGAGCCCGACGGCGCGCGGACCGCTGCGCATCGACCGCGCCGCGGCGCTCGGCCGCCAGCCGAACTCGTCGGCGACGCGCAGCACGCGTTCGCGCGTCGCGGCGCTGACGCCGGGCCGCCCGTTGAGCGCGTACGACACCACCGCGATCGACACGCCCGCGGCGCGAGCCACGTCCGTGATCGTCGGGCGGCGCGCCGCGGGACCGGCGACGACGGGCTGTGCCCCGGTCGCCGGAGATACGGCGTCTTTGCCGCTGTCATGTGCAGGAGTGACCACGATCGCCTAGTGTTGCGCCCGAAGTGGGTGGTTCGCATCAACTCGGCTCCGACGGTGTAGGCGAGGTAGCTCATGGTCACTGCTCGGCGCGGGGTGCCGGCCACGGTCCGGCGCACGATCGGCGTGCTGTCGCCGGTGGTCGGCGGGTTCTACTTCGGTGCCCTCATCGCCGGCGTGGCGCGCGCGGCGCGCGGCGCCGGGCACCGCGTCGTGGCCGTGCAGACGTATCCCGCGGGCCTCGACCGCGAGCGCTACCCCGACGAGTCGGTGCTCGACACCCCCGTCGCCCTCGGCGCGGTCGACGGCCTGGTCGTCGTCGGCAAGTCGCTGAGCCAGGAGCGCCTCGCCGCGGTGCGCGAGTGGGGCGTCCCCGTCGTGCTCGTCAGCGAGGACCCCGTCCACCCCGACGACCCGGTCGTCGTGCCGGACAACGCCGGGGGCGTGCGCGAGGCCGTCGAGCACCTGCTGTGGCACGGGCACACCGCGATCGGCTTCCTCGGGAACCTGGCGCAGCGGGACATGCGCGAGCGCTTCGCCGCCTACCGCGCGACGCTCGCCGAGCACGGCATCGAGTCCGACGAGTCCTGGTGGTACGAGGCCTCGGACAACCAGGAGCAGGGCGGCGTCGACGCCGCCGCGCGCCTGCTCGCGGGGGGCACGCCGACGACGGCCGTCATCGCCGCGACCGACCGCAACGCCGTCGGCTTCCAGCGGGCGCTGCGCTCGCACGGCCTCGTGCTGCCCCGCGACCAGGCGGTCGTCGCCTTCGACCACGCCGACTCCGGGGCGCGCGTGAGCCCCCGCCTGTCCACGGTGGACGCCCACTTCGGCCGCGTGGGGGAGCAGGCCGTGCACCTGCTGCTCGCGCGCATGCGGGGCGAGGAGGTCGCGCCCGGCGAGCACCGCGTCGCGTCGAGCCTCGTCGTCCGCGAGTCGTGCGGGTGCACCGAGGTGACGTCGCCGGCCGTCGCCGGCGACGAGGGCCTCGCGGGCGCGGACCTGGTGCGCCGGCTCGCCGACGCCGCGTTCGCCGGGCCCGCGGGCGCCGCGGGCGCGCGCCGGCCCGGCCCGGACGCGCGCGAGGCGTGGTGGCGCGCGGTGGTCGACCCCGTCGAGGCCGCCGCCGAGCGCGGCGTCGCACCGGCGGCCGCGGCCCTGGGCCGGCTCGCGGACCTCACCGCCGCGCTCCAGCCGCACCCCGAGGCGCTCGAGCAGTCGGTCACGGTGCTCCGCGCGGTCGAGTGCCGCCAGGTGGAAGCGCTCTCCGAGGCCCGCCGGCAGAACGCCCCGGCCGTCCGGCGGGCCGTCACCGACGTGCTGCTCGCGGTGACGAAGGGCTGCACCCGGGCCATGCTCGCCCGCAGCGGTCAGCTCGAGCGCACGATCGTCGACCAGTACGAGGTCGACATGGACCTGCTCCGCGGCGACGGGGCCAGCCCGCGCGCGCTCGGCTGGCTCCCGCGCGGCGTGCGGGGGCACGCGTGCCTCGGGCTCTGGGTGGGGTCGGACCGCGGCCCGGGCGACCGCGAGATGGAGATCGTCGGCGTGCACGACACGACCGGGACGCTGTCCCGCCTCGTGGGCGTCCGCACGACGGCCAGCCAGTTCCCGCCGGCGGCGCTGACCCGGGCGGGCACCGTGGGGTCGAACGAGCTGACGTTCGTCGTGCCCGTGACGTTCGGCGGCAGCGACTGGGGCCTGCTCGCCATCGACGGTGTCGTCGAGACCCGGTCCACCCAGCCGCGCGACCGGTTCAACCACTGGGCCGCGCTGCTCGCCGTCGCCCTCGACCAGGAGCGTCTGCTCGCGTCCCTGCGGGAGCAGCGCAAGGCGCTGGAGCAGGCGGCCGCGCGCGAGCGTGCGCTCGCCGACACCGTGCGCGAGAGCGAGGAGCGGTACGCGCTGGCGTCGATGGCCGCGCACGACGGCACGTGGGACTGGGACGTGTCCGCCGGTACCGTCTACTACTCGCCGCGCTGGAAGCAGACGCTCGGGTACGGCGACGAGGTGATCGGCGACCAGCCCGCCGAGTGGCTCGAGCGCGTGCACCCGGCCGACCGCGACGAGCTCTCCGCCGCCGTCGCCGCCCAGCTCGCGGGCTGCGGCACGCCGCTCGAGCTCGAGCACCGCGTCCGCACGTCGTCCGGCGACTACCGCTGGATGATGTGCCGCGCGGTCACCGTGCTGGACGACGCCGGGTGCCCGGCGCGGCTCGTCGGCACGCTCGTCGACGTGACCGAGCGCAAGGAGGCGGAGATCGCGCTCCAGCGGGACGCGCTGCACGACCCCGAGACGGGTCTGGTCAACCGCCTGCTGTTCCTGGACCGGCTCGGCGCGGCCCTGCTGCGCACGCGCCGGTCGCCGGCGTACGACTGCGCGCTCGCGCTGGTCCGCGTCGTCGAGCAGGCGCCGACCACCGGCCGGGAGCCCTCCGACGTCGCGCCCGACGTGCACCGGGAGGTCGTGCGCCAGCTGCGACGCCCCCTGCGCGAGGGCGACACGACCGCGCGCATCGGCGAGGACGACTTCGCGGTGCTCGTCGACGACGTCGGCGCGGGCGGCATGCCCGACCGGCTCTCGGAGCTGCTCGAGCGCCTGCGCCGCGACATCGGTCCCCGCATCGCGATCGGCGTGCTCGGCAGCGTGCGGGGCATGCGCGACGTCGCCGACGTGCTGCGCGAGGCGGACATCGTGCTGCTGCGCGAGCAGACCCGGCCGGACCCGCTGCGGGGGACCGTCCTGCGCTGAGGCGGCCCTCGCCGTCGAGCGGCGACGGGTGCGGCACGCCGGCCCTGCCGGGCACATGCGGCGCCGGTCGCCGCCCGGTGCGGCCCCGGACGCAGCGCGGCCCGGCCACCGTCCGGTGGCCGGGCCGCGCGTCACGCTCAGGCGTGGGTGCGGTGCACCCGCTCGCCACGGCTCGGGTGGTTGCGCGGGCCCGTGTCCACGCGGATGCGCAGCGGGCGGCCGGCGACGCGCGCGCGGCCGAGCTTGTCGACCGCCTCGGGCGTCAGGCCCGCGGGGATGTCGACGAGGGCGAAGGTGTGGAAGATGTCGATCCGCCCGACCTCGGAGCCCTGCAGGCCGCCCTCGCCGGTGAGCGCGCCGACGAGCTGACCCGCCTGGACGCCGTCCCGGTGCCCGACGGCGACGCGGTAGCGCGGCCGCCCGCTCGGTCCGCCGGTAGTCGCGCGCCGACGACCCGCCGGGGCGTGGCCGGCGCCGCCGGAGCGGGCGTCGTCCGGCGTCTCGCGAGCGCGGCGCACCGCGTCGTCGAGGTCCTCGACCTCGGAGCCGCGCGGCGCCGGGCCCTCGTCGCCGACCGCGAGGGCCGCGACGGCGGCCAGCAGGTCCGCCACGTCGACCTCGGGATGCTCCGCGAGGTGCGTGCGCACGGCGTCCCGGTAGAGCTCGAGACGGCCGGCGTCGAGGCGCTCCGGCGTCCGGCCCAGCAGCTGCGCGACGCGGTGCGCCGACACCTCCGCCGGGCTGGGGATCGTCGTCTCGACGAGCGGGGTGCGCGTCGTGCGCTCGATCTGGCGCAGCTTGCCGCGCTCCTGCGGCGTCACGAACGTCAGTGCGGCACCCGTGCGGCCGGCGCGGCCGGTACGGCCGATGCGGTGCACGTAGGTCTCGGCCTCGCGCGGCACGTCCATGTTGACCACGAGGCCGATGCGCTCGACGTCGAGCCCGCGCGCCGCCACGTCGGTCGCGACGAGCACGTCGAGCGCGCCGGAACGCAGCCGCTCGACGATCCGCTCCCGGTCGGCCTGCGCGACGTCGCCGGAGATGTGGGCGGCCGCGATCTGCCGCTGGATCAGCAGGTTGCCGACCTCCTCGGCCGCCTCGCGGGTCCGGACGAAGACGATCGCGGCGTCGGCGTCGCTCACGGCGAGCACGCGCGCCAGCGCACCGGCCTTGTGGCGGTGCGGGACGACCGCGTACGACTGCGACACGGCCGCGACGGTCGACGACTGCCGCGCGACGGCGACCTCGACCGGCTTGACGAGGTGCTTCTCGGCGACGCGCCGGATCTGCGTGGGCATCGTCGCGGAGAACAGGGCGACCTGCCGCGGTGCCGGCGTCTGCGAGAGCACGCGGTCGACGTCCTCGGCGAAGCCCATCCGCAGCATCTCGTCCGCCTCGTCGAGCACGAGGAACCGGACGTCCTGCAGCTTCAGGGTGCCGCGGTCGAGGTGGTCGATCACGCGGCCGGGCGTGCCGACGACCACCTGGGCGCCGCGCGCGAGGGCGCGCTGCTGGGGCAGGTAGGGGGAGCCGCCGTACACGGCGACGACCTGCAGGCCGTCGCGGTGCTCGGCGAACGACGTGATGGCGTCGGCGACCTGCATCGCGAGCTCGCGCGTCGGCGTGAGGACGACGGCCTGCACGGCACGCAGCGACGGGTCGACGTTCTGCAGCAGCGGCAGGCCGAACGCGGCGGTCTTGCCGGTGCCGGTCTGCGCGACGCCGACCACGTCGCGGCCGTCGAGGAGGGCGGGGATCGTCTGCGCCTGGACGGGGGTCGGCGCCGTGAAGCCGAGGCCCGTGACGGCGGCGAGCAGCTCGCCGGACAGGCCAAGGTCGGCGAAGGACGTGACGGCGTCGGCGGCCGTCGCGTCGGACGAAGGCAGGGGTGCGGACAGCATGGTGCTCAAGAGGGGACCGTTCGGTCGGAGGGGGGAGACGGGGCCGCCCGAAGGCGTCCTTCGACGTCGCTCACCCCGTGAAACCCACACCTGGACCGCCGCTCGGGCGGTCCGACACGCATCGGCAGGACACGGCGGCCCGGGGGCTCGCCGTCCCGCGCGGGGACGCGACACGACTCCTGTTGTCCCGGACAGCCTACCCGCGACGGGGCCCGAGCGGGCGGGCGGGGCTCGGTGACCTCCCGCACACGGGTCAGCCGAGGCCCCGGGCGCGCCCCTCGATCGCGGGGCAGCGGTCCATGACGACCGTCAGCCCGGCGGCGCGCGCGCGGGCCGCCGCCGCCTCGTCCACCACGCCCAGCTGGAGCCACACCGCCCGGGCACCCGCCGCGACCGCCTCGTCGACGACGCCCCCGGCGATGCGGCTGTTGACGAACACGTCCACGACGTCGGGCGGCTCGGCGAGGTCCGCGAGGCGGCGCACGCCCGGGACGCCGTGCACCGTGGGTGCGCTCGGGTGCACCGGCACGACCGTGTGGCCGAGCCGCTGCAGGTACGCCGCGACGCCGTACGCGGCCCGCGCCGTGTTGGTCGACAGGCCGACGACGGCCCACGTGGCCGACGTGCGCAGCAGCCGGTCGACGACCTGCGGGTCCACGGCGGAACTCATCCCTCGAGCCTGCCACCCTCGCGTGCGCCGCGCCGTGCGACGTCGTGCCGGGACGTCGCGGCGGGGCCCCGTGGCGCGTACGCATAGGATCACGGGCAGGACGAGGACGGGGGAGGGCGTGACGGACGAGCAGGCGGTCAGCACGCGCGTGCTCACCGTCCCCAACGTCATCAGCCTCGCACGGCTGCTGCTCGTGCCCGTGTTCGCGGTGCTGGTCGCGAACGGCGAGGACGCGTGGGCGCTCGTCGTGCTCGCCGTGTCCGGCGCGAGCGACTGGCTCGACGGCGTCGTCGCACGCCGCATGCACCAGGTGACCCGGCTCGGTCAGATGCTGGACCCGGCGGCCGACCGCCTGTTCATCCTCGTCACGCTGCTCGGGCTCGCGTGGCGCGGCACGGTCCCGGTGTGGCTCGTCGTGGTGCTGGTCGCACGGGACGTCGTGCTGGCGGTGATGCTGCTCGTGCTGGCCCGCGCCGGGTACCCGCCCCTGCGGGTGCACCTCGCCGGCAAGGCGGGCACGCTCGTCCTCCTCTACGCCTTCCCGCTGCTGTTCCTGTCGCAGTGGCCGTCGACGCTGGGGCAGGCCGCCGGCGTGCTCGGCTGGGCGTGCGCCCTGTGGGGAGTCGCCCTCTACTGGTTCGCCGGCGTGCTCTACCTGGCCCAGGCCGGCACGGTCCTGCGCGGCGACCGCCGGCGCGACCGGGCGACCGCGTCGTGAACCGTCGCCACGCGCAGCCCGGGCCGCACCGCCCGGCGGACGCGTCGATGACCCTCATCAACGAGACCTACCGGCGCCCGCTGGACCCCGGCTACCAGGAGGTCGCGGACCGCCGGCGTGCCGGCACGGCACCGCGCCGCACCCGGCGCGGCGCGGCGGCGCTGCTCGTGCTGGCCGTCGCGCTCGGCGCGTTCGCGAGCTCGGCGGCCACCGCGCTGCGCCAGCCGCCGCCGGCGGTGCTCGAGGCCCGGGCCCTCCTGGAGGCGGAGATCCGCGAGCGGACCGGCCGCGCCGAGGCGCTGCGCGACGAGAACGCGCGGCTGTCGGCCGAGATCGCGGCGCTGCAGACCGCGGCGGCGTCGAGCGAGGACCCCGCCCTGCTCGCCCAGCTCCAGCAGGACGCGGTGCCCGGCGGGCGGGTGCCCGTCTCCGGGCCCGGCCTGCGGATCGTCCTCACCGACTGGGTCCCCGGTCCGGGCGAGGAGGAGAACCCCGACAACCGCGTCCAGGACGGCGACCTGCAGCTGCTCGCGAACGGCCTGTGGGCGGCGGGTGCGGAGGCGGTCGCGATCAACGGCGCCCGCCTCACGTCCACGACGGCGATCCGCGGCGCGGGCGCCGCGGTGCTGGTCGACATGCGGCCGCTCGGGAGCCCGTACACGGTCGAGGCCGTCGGGGACCCCTCCGGGCTGCAGACCGGGCTCGCACGGGGCACCGCGGGGCAGCGGCTCGCGAGCCTGCGCCAGCAGTTCCGGATCGGGGTCGAGGTCACCGTGCAGGACCGTCTGGAGCTGCCGGCCGCCGGGTCCCCGACGCTCCGGTCCGCCCAGGTCCTCGGTGACCCGGACGCCACGACGGCGTCCGGGTCGGCCCCGGCGCCGGGCCGCCGTGGCACCGCAGCCGGTCGGGGGACTGCTGCGGACGCCCTTGGGCGGGTGTCGCCGGATGTGGCAGTGTCGGGGCGTCCTGACGGAGGGGAGCGCTCGTGATCGCGGTGATCGGGCTCGTGCTCGGCGTCGTCGCCGGCCTGCTCATCGAGCCGACCGTGCCGGCGAACCTGCAGCCGTACCTCCCCATCGCGGTCGTGGCGGCGCTCGACGCGCTGTTCGGCGGGCTGCGCGCCTTCCTCGACGGCATCTTCGACGAGCGCGTCTTCCTCACGTCGTTCCTCTCGAACGTCGTGGTGGCCGCGCTCATCGTGTTCCTCGGCGACCAGCTCGGGGTCGGCTCGCAGATGACGACGGCCGTCATCGTCGTGCTCGGCATCCGCATCTTCTCCAACGCCGCGTCGATCCGCCGCCACCTGTTCAAGGCATGACGACCGCGGACGACCGGCACGACGCGGCGCGCGAGGGGGACGCCGGGACCGCCCCGCGCGTGACCGGCGACGCGCCGGACGCGACGCCCGCGGACCGGCCCGTGGGCGACCGGGTGGCGCCCACCGACGACGTCGTGGGGGCGGAGGCACCGGCACCGGCCGACGACCTCGGCGCCGACGACGCCGCTCCCGCGGCCCGGGCGGAGTACCCCGACGCCCGCACCTCCGCGCCGGACGACGCGCCCGCCATCGACCCCCGTGACCCCCTGGGCCTCGGCGACCTCGGGTGGGACGTCCCCGCCGGCGACGAGCGCGAGCGCGACGAGGACCTCGCGGCCGACGACCTGGCCGTCGAGGACCGCGCGGCGAACGATCCCGCGGCCGAGGACCTCGCGCGCGACGACCCGGCGGTCGACGACCTCGCCGTCGACGACGCCGCGCCCGACGAGCCGGCCGTCCCGTCCGCGGGAGCGGACGGCGGGCACCGGTCCGACGCGGCGGTCGCGCCGCACGAGCCCGGCGATGTCGGGGACCTGCCCACGACCACGTCGGCGGTCGCGCCGCGCGCAGACCGGCCGGCCGAGCCGTCGACCCCGGGCGACGTGGTCGCCGCCGAGCAGGGCGAGCACGTCGCCGCCGCCGGTGCGGACGCGGTCCCGGCCGCCGCACCGCCGGTGCACGACCGGCACGAGCGCCCCCCGGGGGAGCGGTCGGCGTGGGCGCGCCTCGCGCACGCCATGCGGCCGCGGACCACCACCGGGCAGCTGCTCACGGCGGCGCTGTGCGCGCTGCTCGGCTTCGCGCTGGTCGTCCAGGTCCGCCAGACCACGGACACGCAGCTCGGTTCGCTGCGGCAGGACGACCTCGTGCGGCTGCTGGACGAGACGACCACGCGCGCGGACGAGCTCGCGCAGGAGGCGGCGGACCTCCAGCGCGAGCACGACGAGCTTCTCTCCGGCTCCGACCGCCAGCAGGCGGCGCTCGACGCCGCACGCCGCAACGCGGCCACGCAGGGGATCCTCACCGGACGGCTGCCGGCGACGGGGCCGGGCGTCCGGGTGACGCTCACCGAGACCTCGCCGAGCATCCGCGCCGCGACGATGCTCCACGTGCTCGAGGAGCTGCGGAACGCGGGTGCCGAGGCGATCCAGGTGAACGACCGGCGGGTGACGGCCAGCAGCGCGTTCACGGGTGCGCCCGGCGAGATCGTGCTGGACGGGGTGACGCTGTCGCCGCCGTACCGCTGGCTCGTCATCGGCGAGCCCGACACGATCGCCACGGCCCTCGAGATCCCCGGCGGAGCCGTCGCGAAGGTCCGCACGGACGGCGGGCGCGGCACCGTCGAGACGCTCGAGCGCGTCGACGTGACCGCGCTGCGCGAGCTGCCCGAGCCGGTGCACGCGACCCCGGTGCCCGACGGCGGCTGACCGCACGTCACTCGCCCAGGTGCTCAGTGTGCTGCACGGACGTGCCGACACCACATAGGGTGAGACCCGCGACGGCTGGGTCGAGGCGGGAGCGTCGACGCGCCCGCGACCGACACGGGAGGTGCACATGAGCGACGATCGACCGGCTCCGGCCGGAGGGCTGCCGACGTACCGCGGCGACGGACCCGACACGACCGTCAGCTTCGGCTCGCTGGAACCCGTCGAGCAGGAGGCCCCCGCACGCGTGGGGCTGACGGCCGACGAGTCGGCCGCGGTGCAGGCCCTCCCGCCCACCTCGGCGCTGCTCATCATGCAGCGCGGTCCGAGCTCCGGGGCGCGGTTCCTGCTCGACGCGGAGCGCACGACGGCCGGCCGCAGCACGAGCGCCGACATCTTCCTCGACGACGTCACGGTGTCGCGCAAGCACGCGGACTTCGTCCGCGACGGCAACCAGTTCGTCGTCCGGGACATCGGCTCGCTGAACGGCACGTACGTGAACCGCACCCGCATCGACCAGGTCGTCCTGCGCGCGGGCGACGAGGTGCAGATCGGCAAGTACCGCATGACGTTCCACCCCAGCCCCCACCGTGACGCCTCCTGACGGCGCGGTCGCGCGGGCGGCGGCGCCGCGGACGGGTGCGCCTCGGACGGAGCCGCCGCGTGGCGGGCAGCCGGCGGAGGCGGTCACCGAGCCGTGGCCCCGCGGGCTGTCGCGGCGCGCGAGCATGCGCATCTCGGACGTGCTCGCGGCGCTGCGGCTCGAGTTCCCCGCCGTGACGACGTCCAAGCTGCGCTTCCTCGAGGAGCAGGGCCTGGTCGCGCCGGTGCGCACGCCGTCGGGGTACCGGCAGTACTCGCCGGCGGACGTCGAGCGGCTGCGGTTCGTGCTGCGCCAGCAGCGCGACCGGTACATGCCGCTCAAGGTCATCGGGGAGCGGCTGGCCGCCCTCGACGCCGGCGAGGAGGAGGACGAGGCGCCGCCGCGCGCCCGTCTCGCCACGAGCGACGGGGTGGCACGGACGCCGGACCGGCTCACCGCGGAGCGCCTCGCGCAGGAGGCCCGCGTGCCGCCGGAGCTCGTGGACGACCTCGTCGCGCAGGGCGTGCTGCGCCCGGACCACCGCGGCGTGTTCGACGCGTGGGCGCGCGAGGTGGTGGTGGCTGCCGCGGCGCTGGCCGAGCACGGCATCGACCCGCGCCACCTGCGCACGTTCCGCGCCGCCGCCGACCGCCAGGCCGACCTCGTCGACCAGGTGGTCGCGCCGTGGCGCGGGCAGCGCAGCGTGTCCGCCCGGGCGCGCGCCTCGACGCTGGCCGCCGAGGTGGGCGAGCTGTGCGCCCAGATGCAGACGGCGCTGCTGCGCTCCGCGGTCGCCGACCTCACGCCCTGACGGCACGCGTGCCGATCCGCCGCGTGCACGACACGCGGTGCCGGTCTCGGGCAGACGCCGCCGCGACCGCGTCGTAGCGTGGAGGCGTGTCCGAGGATCCCGAGCTGGTGCCCGTGGAGGTCGTCGGCGTGCGCACGCACCTGGCCGACGACGAGATCGTCGTGCTCCTGCTGGACCCGGACTCCGCGCTGCTCGTGCCGATCCTCATCGGCCCGGCGGAGGCGTCGGCCATCGCGTCCGCGCAGGCCGGCGTCGTGCCGCCGCGGCCCATGACGCACGACCTGCTGCGGGACGCGCTCGTCGCGGCGGGCGCCCCGGTCGTGCACGTCGAGATCACGCGGCTCGAGGACGGCGTCTTCCACGCGGCGCTCGTGCTGCGCGGCGGGCAGCGGGTCGACTCGCGCGCGTCGGACGCGATCGCGGTCGCGCTGCGCTTCGACTGCCCGGTGCTCTGCTCCGCCGAGGTGGTCGCCGTGGCCGGCGTGGAGGTGCGGCCGGCGACGCGCGAGGAGGACCTCGCGCAGTTCCGCGAGTTCCTCGACCAGGTGTCGGCGGAGGACTTCGAGACCGGGCACGAGCCGGGCGCCGAGCCGGGCGGGCGCGACGTGTGAGGACCGGGGGCGTCCGTACACCCTCGACCTCCACCTGAAGGTGAGACATGCGCGCGCGACACGCCGGGGCGGCTCGTTGCAGTCCTGTCGACGCAGGCCTAGCGTTGCAGGCAGATCGAGAACAGCGCGCCCGCACCGCGGACGCCGAGGGAGGCCCGTGGTGAGCAACGAGACTGCCGAGAACTCCGGACCCGTCCCGCAGCGTGCGCAGGGCCTGCTGTTCGACGACGACCTCCCCGACCTCGACGTCGCGACGGGGTACCGCGGGCCGACCGCGTGCCGCGCCGCCGGCATCACCTACCGGCAGCTCGACTACTGGGCCCGCACCGGCCTCGTGGAGCCGTCGATCCGCCCGGCCACCGGCTCGGGCACCCAGCGGCTGTACAGCTTTCGGGACATCCTGGTGCTCAAGGTGGTCAAGCGGCTCCTGGACACCGGCGTGTCCCTGCAGCAGATCCGTGCGGCCGTCGGGCACCTGCGCGAGCGCGGCGTCGACGACCTCGCGCAGATCACGCTGATGTCCGACGGCGCGAGCGTCTACGAGTGCACGTCCGCGGACGAGGTCATCGACCTCGTGCAGGGCGGGCAGGGCGTCTTCGGCATCGCCGTCGGCCGCGTGTGGCGCGAGGTCGAGGGCACCCTCGCCGAGCTGCCGACCGAGCGCGCCGAGGACGACGGCACCGCCCCGGTGCCGAACCCGCACGACGAGCTCGCGCTGCGCCGCCAGGCGCGCACCGCCGGCTGACGCCGCACCAGCGACCCACCCGACGCCCGGCCGGACCACCGGCCGGGCGTCGTCGTGCGCGGGCCCGCCGGGGCGGCGTGCGCGGGTGCCGGAGCGGCGTGCGCGGGTGCCGGGGCGACGCCCGACGTGACGGCGACGAACTCCGCCGCCTGGGGGAGGGGGCCGTCAGCGACGCGGCGCCCGCAGGGCCCGCTCGAGCAGCTGGTCGAAGACGTCCGCGAGCTCCGCGGCGGCCGCACCGGGCCACGCGTGCACGGGCTGCGCCGCGCCCTGCGCCTGCTGCAGCGCGGCCCGCTCGGGGACGTGGGGGGACAGGACCAGGGGACCGTAGAGCGTCTGCAGCTCCTGCAACCGGTACGCCTGCTCCACCGAGCGGGCGCGGACCCGGTTCACGGCGATGCCGAGGGGCTGCAGCCCGGGCGCGGCGGTGCGCCGCAGCTCGTCGATCGTGCGCATCGCCCGGCCGACGGCCATGACCGCGAACAGGCCCGGCTCCGTCACCACGACCGCACGGTCGCAGGCGGTCAGGCCCGTGCGCGTGAGCCCGCCCAACGACGGCGGGCAGTCGATGAGCACGAGGTCGTAGCCCGCGACCCAGGACAGCGCGTAGCGGAGGCGGTCGAGGTCGTCGTCGTCCACACGGTCGTGCAGCACCGAGCGCTCCGAGCCGACGAGGACGTCGAGGCCGCGGTCGGACCAGCTCGACGGCGCGGTCGCGGCCGCCACCGTGGCGTCGGACGGCGCGTCGAGCACGGACGCCACGTCGCCCGCGGCGGCACCGGCGGCGCCGAGCGCCATCGTCGAGTCCCCCTGCGGGTCGAGGTCGACGACGAGGGTGCGCACCCCGCGCTCGAGGGCGGCCGAGGCCAGCCCGAGCGTCACCGAGGTCTTGCCGACACCACCCTTGAGGCTGCACACACCGAGGACGAGCACGCGGCCACGGTAGTCGGGCGGCCGGTGCCGCACGAATCGCCGCGCGGCGCGCCGGTGCGTCGGGGCCACCGCTGCACCAGGATGGGCGCATGCCGCTGACGATCACCCGCCACGGGCACTCCTGCGTCCGCATCGAGCGCGACGGGCGCGTGCTCGTCGTCGACCCGGGCACGTGGAGCGACCTCGACGCCGCGCTCGACGGCGCGGAAGCCGTGCTGGTCACGCACGAGCACCCGGACCACGTCGAGGTGGGGCCCGTGGCCGACCGCGTCCGTGCCGGGGTCGAGGTGTGGGCTCCCGAGACCGTGGTCGCCGACCTGGAGGCGGCGGGCGCGCCCCGCGACCGGATGCACCCGGTCGCCGACGGCGACGACCTCACGGTCGCCGGTGCGCGCGTCCGGGTGCTGGGGGAGCGGCACGCGGTGATCCACCCGGACCTGCCCGTGCCGGCGAACGTGGCGTACCTCGTCGACGACGTGCTGCTGCACCCGGGGGACTCGTACACCCTGCCGCCGGACGGCGCGTCCGTCGACGTGCTGCTGCAGCCCGTCGGCGCGCCATGGCTGCGGCTCGCGGACGCCGCCGACTACGTCCGCGCCGTGGCGCCGCGCACGGTCGTCCCGATCCACGACGAGCTCCTGAGCGAGCGGGGCCGCGCGGGCGCGGTGCGCCTGCTGCGCACGCTCGTCCCCGCGAGCGAGCTCGTCGTGCTCGCGTCGGGGGAGTCGCTGCGGCTCCCGGGGTGAGCGCGGTGCCGCGGGGCGCACCGGTCGCCGGACGAGGACCGGGTGGCTAGCGTGGGCGCGTCGGAAGGAGACACCGTGTCGGAGAGCCACGACGTGCCGCACCTGGAGCAGGACGAGACCGTCCCGCCGCGCCCGGAGGAGGAGGTCGCCGACCTCGCCCGCTCCGTCCCGGACCCCGCGGGCCACGGTGGTGAGCGGCGCGCGGCGGCCGACCTGGACGGCGCCGACGGCCTGGGGGAGCAGCGTCCCGACGACGGCCCGACGGCGCGCGAGTTCGGCTGAGGCACGCGGGCACCGACGTAGGGCATCCTGGCCCGATGCAGATCCGCGCCGTGGCCGAGGACGACTGGACGCTCGTCCGTGACATCCGCCTGCGGGCGCTGCGCGAGTCGCCGGACGTCTTCGGGTCGTCCCTCGCGCGCGAGGAGCGGTTCCTCGAGTCGCACTGGCGCATGCGGCTGCGTACGAGCTCGACCTGGGTCGCCGTCGACGACGACGGGACGCCCCGCGGGCTCGTGTCGATGATCCAGGAGCCGGGATCGCCCGAGCACGACCGCCACGTCGTCCAGATGTGGGTCGCGCCGGAGGCCCGCCGCCAGGGCGTCGCCTGGGCGATGCTCGACGCCGTGGTGCGCGCGGCCGCGCAGGACGGCGCGGACACCGTGTCGCTGTGGGTCGTCGAGGACAACGCGTCCGCCGTCGACCTGTACGTGCGTGCCGGCTTCGTGCGCACCGGCGAACGCCAGGTGCTGCCGCGCGACCCGGACCGCACCGAGGAGCGCTACGAGCGCCACGTCGACGTGGCCGGGCTCGCCGCCAGCCCGCGATCCGACTCGGCCTGAGGGAGCGGTCGGGAGCGACGGGCACGTCGTACCGGCAGGCGTTCTGACATAATGCACATTATCGGCGTTGTGCGGAGGAGCGCGGAGAGGGGCGTGCGGCCACCGCCGTGCCGACGCGTCGACGACGCGGCAGGACGCGACGGTTGCCGTCGCCGACACGTCGTGGGCGTCACGTCAGCGGGTCGTGGCCCCAGTTCATCAGCGAGTACCGCCAGCGCGTGTCCGTGACGTCGCCGTCGGGTCGCTGCGCCAGGTGCCGGTGCACGTAGCCGACGACCTTGCGCATGTGCTCGTGGTCGTCGTCCGTCAGGTCGGCCTTCTTCGTGCGCAGGATCTCGACGATGCGGCGTCCCGACTCGTGGCCGACCGACTCGCCGCCGCCGTCCTTCTGGCCGACGGACCGTGACTCGTCGGTCTCGAGCCAGCGCTCGAGCTCGGCCGGCGTCATGGTGACCGCCTCGTGGAAGTCCTTCGCCACCTGCGTGCGCTCGTCCTCGTCCATCAGCCGATGCTCGCACCCCGGCGCGAGGCCGACATCCCGGGGACGCCGGGCGCTCACATCCCCCTGAGTCATCCCATGTCTTCTCCGGTTCGTCCGTCGTCGCGCAGCACCGGGACCAGGTGCTCGGCCGCCCACGCCCGGAAGGTCGTCGGTGTCGTGCTCACCGCGTCGCGGGCGTCCTCCCGGCGCACGTCGGAGCGGAACCCGCGCGCCATGCCGACCACCGCCTCGACCTGCGTCGGCGGCATGCCGACCGCGCGGAGCTGCTCCGCGACGACGTCGTCGGCGACCTGCTCCGCCCGGAACGGCCGCCCGACGACCTCCGTCAGCGTCGCGGCGACGTCCGCCGTCGAGAGGTCCGCCGGGCCGAGGACGCCCTGCGTCGTGCGACCGGACCAGTCGACCGACAGCAGGCGCTGCGCCGCCACGTCCGCGACGTCGTCCGGCGCGACCCACGGGATCCGACGGCCCACCTCGAGCTGTGACGCGACGACGCCGGTCCGCAGCGCAGCGAGGTCGAGGAGCAGGTTGCTGAAGAAGTAGCCGCAGCGCAGGTGCGTGACCGCCGCTCCGCTGCCGTCGAGGTGCTCCTCGAGGGCGCCGAGGCCGTCGATCTCGCCGAACCCCCCGCGAGCCTCCGCGCCGACGCTGCTCTGCACGACGACGCGCGCGACGCCGTTCTCGCGCACCGCCGCCGCGGCGACCCGTCCGAGCCGGTCGTAGGCGGCGACCGGGTCGGGTGCGAGCGACGGCGCGACCCAGTGCAGCGCGTCGGCGCCGCGGGTGGCGCGCACGACGGCGTCAAGGTCCGTGAGGTCGGCCGTGACCACCTCGCTGCGGCGCCGGACGTCGGGCGGGAGGCGGCCGGGGTCGCGGACCACCAGCACGGGCCGGACGCCGGCACGGTGCAGGCGAGCCACGACGCGCGACCCGACCTGCCCGGTCGGTGTGCTGACGACGATGCGCACGGGAACCTCCTCCGTCGGGACGGACGGCACCGGTCTACCGCCGACCACCGACACCCGCGCCCCTGCGCGCCTGCCGAACCGACCCCAGCCTCGCCGCCGCGGCAGCCCGTCCACGGGCCGGTCGCCGCCCCGCTCCGCCGGCTCCGCTCCCCCGTGACGCTCCACCGCCATGAGCGACCCGACCGGCGCCGACGCGCCCGAGCCCACCCGTCCCGACCCCACCCGTCCCGACCCCGCCCGACCCGACCCCGCCCGACCGGACGACGCCCGACCCGACGACGCGGGCCGCGGCACCGCGGAGCGCCGCGCCGCCGACCACGGCAGCCCCCGGCCGCACCCGGCGGGCGCCGGCTGGTCGGCGCCCGGACCCGACGACGACCTCGCCGACGCGGTGTCGCCCGGTGTGGCGGTGCCCGACGCGGACGCCGCGCTCGAGCTGATGCTCCGGCTCGTCGGGCCCGAGCGCGCCGGGCCGCCCGCGCTGTGGTTCGCGCTCCTCGACGCCGACCGGCGGCTGCTGCCCGTCGTGCTGCCGATCAGCGACGTGCCCCTGCGGCCCGACGCCGCCGCGGCACGGCAGATCGTGCACGTCCTCGCGTCGGTCCTCGAGCAGGAGCCGCCCGGCGGCGGTGTCGTCGTCGCGGTCGTCCGCGCCGCCGGCGGTGACCACGGCTCGTTCGAACGCGCGTGGGCGCACGCCCTGCTGCTCGCGGCGACCGACCGGGCGCTGACCGTGGCCGCCGTCGTGGCGGTCGGCGAGCACCGCGCCCGCGTGCTCCCGGTGTGACCGGGCCGCGACGGCGCGGGTGCGACAGCGCCGGTGCCGGGCTACGGGTGCGGGCCGGCGGCGACGC
>NZ_JBHUZW010000067.1:0-19544 GCF_042667215.1 Cellulomonas sp. NPDC057328
GGCGCCCACCGTGCGGTGGGCGCCCGTCGTGCGTGCGTGGGGCCGGTCGGCCGTCCTGCCGTCAGCCGTCGGTGCCGTCGGTCTGGTCGCCCTCGCCGCGGTCCTGCTCGCCCTCGGGGTCGGCGTCCTGGCCCTGCTGCGGCTCGGAGGCCTCCTGCGTCTCGCCGGGGGTCGGCGACGCGCTCGGCGTGCCGGAGGGCGTCGGCGTCTCGCCGATGCGGGCCAGCAGCGGCGCGTACTCCGGCAGCGTGCCGTCGAGCACGGGCACCTGCACGACGGAGCTGCCGCCCGCCGGCGTCGACACCGTCACGTCCGTGAGGCCGCCGGGGACCGTGGCGACCGACGCGACGCGGACGTCCGCGGCGCCGTAGCGGCCCACCGACCCCTCGCCGCCGAGCAGCACCGTGCCGGAGCTCGGCACGTCGACCTCGACCGGCTCGGCGCCGTCGACGGCCAGCGTCACCGTCGTGTCCTCGCCGGAGTTGTTCGTCAGCGCGCCCACGAGCAGGCCGGCGCCGCCCTCCTCCTCGGCGAGGACGAGCAGGTTGAGCGCCCGCACCTCGTCGACGGTGATCGCGACGCCGTCGGACGGCGGGTAGTCGTCGACGGTGGTGATCTGGTTGGTGGCCGAGCAGCCGGCGAGCAGGGCCGCGGACGCGACCGCGAGCACGGCGAGGCGCCGGGGTCGTGACGGGGTGGCCGACCGGGTGGTCGGGCGGACGGCACGGGGGCGGGGCGTGGTCACGGTGTCTCCTGCTCGGCTCTGCGCTCGTCTGCCCGCGTGCGTGCGGCGGGCTCCCGGCCAGCGTACCGGCGGTCGCGCGGCGGGCCAGCACAGGGGCCCGGCGCCGGGCGCGGACGGGCGCGGACGGGCGCGGCGGCCCTCCCGCGGGTCGTCCACCGGCCACGCGGGCGACGTCCTGCGGACGCCCTCCCGTCGGCTGCACCTCGCTGACCTGCGGTTTCATCCTCAGGACGGCCGTCCGGAGTCGGGTTCGGGCGGATATGGGCGTGATACCATACACGTCTGCGAAAGGGGACACCGGCAGATGACTTTCACTGTTGGGGAGACCGTCGTCTACCCGCACCACGGTGCAGCCAAGATCGAAGAGATCAAGACCCGCACGATCCGCGGCGAGGACAAGATCTACCTCAAGCTCAAGGTCGCGCACGGTGACCTCACCATCGAGGTGCCCGCCGAGAACGTCGACCTCGTGGGTGTCCGCGACGTCGTCGGCCAGGAGGGGCTCGACCGCGTGTTCGAGGTGCTGCGCGCCCCGTACACGGAGGAGCCGACCAACTGGTCGCGCCGCTACAAGGCGAACCTCGAGAAGCTCCAGTCGGGCGACGTCATCAAGGTGGCGGAGGTCGTGCGCGACCTGTCGCGCCGGGACGCCGACCGTGGCCTCTCCGCCGGCGAGAAGCGCATGCTCGCGAAGGCACGCCAGATCCTCGTCTCGGAGCTGGCCCTGGCCGAGCACACCGAGGAGGACAAGGCCGAGGCCATCCTCGACGAGGTCCTCGCGTCCTGACGACACGGCCGACGGTCCGGGTGCGCGCCGCGCACCCGGACCTTCTGCTGTGCGCGCACGTCCCGCCCTCACCGCCGCAGCCGGGAGCCGCATGAGCGTCGCCGCCGTCCTCACCGCCGCCGGCAGCGGGTCCCGCCTCGGGCACGCGCTGCCGAAGGCCGTCGTGCCCGTCGCGGGCGCGCCCCTCGTCGCGCACGCCGCGCGGGCGCTGCTCGCCGCCCGTGCCGCCGACGGCGCGCGCGTCACGGCCCTCGTCGTCACCGCGCCCGCCGAGCACGTCGCGGCCGTCACGGCGGCGCTCGCGGGCGTCGGCGTGCCGGACGTCCCCGTGCGGGTCGTCGTGGGCGGCGCCACCCGGCAGGCGTCCGTCGCGGCCGGTCTGGCGGCGCTGCCCCCCGACGTCGACGTCGTGCTCGTGCACGACGCCGCGCGGGCGTTCGCGCCGCCGGCGCTCGTCGCGCGCGTCGTCGACGCCGTCCGCGCGGGGCACGACGCGGTCGTCCCCGGGCTGCCGGTCGTCGACACCGTCAAGCGCGTCGCCGCGTGGGACGCCGGCGGCGGGCCGGTGCTCGACACGCCGCCGCGGGACGTGCTCCGCGCCGTGCAGACGCCGCAGGGGTTCGCCCGCGACGTCCTCGTGCACGCGCACGCCGTGGGCGCCCACCGCGCGGGCGACGAGGCGACGGCCGCGTCCGACGACGCGGGCCTCGTCGAGGCCGCCGGCGGCCGCGTGTGGGTCGTCCCGGGCGACGAGCGGGCCGCGAAGATCACCACCCCGCGCGACGTCGTGCTCGCCGAGGCGCTGCACGCCGCGCCCGTCCCGGGAGGCACCCCGTGAACCTGCGCACCGGCGTCGGCGTCGACGTGCACGCGTACGACCCCGACCCCGCCCCCGACGCCGTGCTGCACCTCGCCGGGCTGGAGTGGCCGGGCGAGCGCCCCCTCGCGGGGCACTCCGACGCGGACGTGGCCGCGCACGCCGCCGCCGACGCGCTGCTCTCGGCCGCCGGCCTGGGCGACCTGGGGGCGCAGTTCGGCACGAGCGACCCCCGCTGGGCGGGGGCGTCGGGCGCCGCGCTGCTGGCCGAGACGGCGCGGCGCGTGCGCGCGGCCGGGTTCGGGATCGGCAACGTCGCGGTGCAGGTGCTCGGCAACCGGCCGCGCCTGGGGCCGCGCCGCGCCGAGGCCCAGGCGGCCCTGTCGGCCGCGTGCGGCGCGCCCGTCACCGTGAGCGCCACGACGACGGACGGGCTCGGGCTGACCGGCCGCGGCGAGGGCGTCGCGGCGATCGCGACCGCGCTCGTCACCGCGCCGGAGGGCTGACCGCCGCCGTCGTCGCGTCGGCCCGGTCGTCGCCGGCCGCCGGCCCCGCCGGGCGCCCGTCCGCGCCGACGTCCCGCCGCCGGGCCGGCGCGCTGCCCAGCAGGACGCCGCCCACGACCAGCACGCCCAGCAGCAGCTCCGCCGGCTCCGTGGGCTCGCCGAGCACGAGCCACGACGAGCCGATGCCGACGACCGGCACGAGCAGCGAGAACGGCGCCACGACGCTCGACGGGTGCTGCGCCATGAGCCACGTCCACAGCCCGGACCCGACGAGCGTGGCGACGAGCACGGTGAACAGCAGCCCGCCGAGCGCGGCCAGGCCCGTGGGCGTCGTCAGGCCGGTCAGCGAGGCACGGACGCGGTCCGGTCCCTCGAGGGCCAGTGCCAGCACCAGCATGGGCAGCGGCGGCACGACGGACATCCACAGCATGAGCCGGAACGGCGAGTCGGCCTGCGCGCGCCGGTTGCAGAGGTTGCCGAACGCCCAGCCGAGGCCGCCGCACAGCGTGAGCACGACGGGCAGCAGCGTGGCGCCCCCGTCGAGGCCCGCCCGGTGCACGGCGATGCCGCCGAGGCCGGCGACGGCGACCGCCACCCCGAGGCCCTGCCGCGGTGTGAGCTGCTCGCGCAGGAACGCCGCCGCGAGCAGCACGGTGAACGGCGCCGACGACTGCAGCACGAGCGACGCCAGGCCCGTGGGCATCCCGGTGTCCATCGCGAGGTAGAGGAAGACGAACTGCAGCACCCCGAACCCGAGCCCGTACCCGACGAGCCAGCGCGCGGCCACGCGGGGCCGCGGCACGAGGAGCACCGTCGGGACCGCGATCAGCGTCCACCGCAGCGCGACGAGGAAGAACGGCGGGAACTGCTCGAGGGACAGGTGGATCGCCGGGAAGTTGAGGCCCCAGGTCACGGCGACGAGCGCGGCGAGCAGGCGGTGGCGGAGCGGCACGCGACGAGTGTGCGCCGACCCGGCCGTGCAGCACCATCGAGATGTCGTGCACCGACGTTGTAGCGTCGCTGCATGGACCCGGCCCACCTCGCGACGCTGCGGGCCGTGCGTGCGCACGGCGGCGTGACCGCCGCGGCGGCGGTGCGGCACCTGACGCCGTCCGCGGTGTCCCAGCAGCTTGCGGCCCTGCAGCGGGAGGCCGCGGTGCCGCTCACGGAGCGCGCCGGGCGCGGGCTGCGGCTCACGCCCGCGGGGGAGGCGCTCGCCGACGCCGCGCTCGACGTCGCCGTCGCGCTCGAGCGGGCACGCGCGGCGTGCGACGCGTTCGTCGCCCGGCCCGTCGGCACCGTGCGCGTCAGCGCGTTCTCCAGCGGGGCGCAGATGCTCCTGCCCGGCCTGCTGACCCGCGTCGCCGCGCTCGACGGCATCACGCTCGAGTGCTCCGACGAGGACGTCGCCCAGGACGAGTTCGTCGCCCTCACCGACCGCGTCGACGTCGTCGTCGCGCACCGCCCGGACGGCAGCGCGGGCTGGGGGCCGGACGTCGTCGTCGTGCCGCTGCTGCGCGAGCCGCTCGACGTCGCCGTGCCGCTCGACCACCCCCTCGCCGACCGGGCCGCCGTCACGCCGGCCGACCTCGCCGACGCGCCGTGGATCGCCGTCCGGCAGGGGTTCCCGGTGGCGCGCGTGCTCGACGAGGTGGCGGCGCGCACGGGCACCGAGCCGCGCGTCGTCCACCGCATCAACGACTTCGCGGTGGTCGAGGCGCTGGTCGCGGCCGGGCACGGCGTCAGCCTGCTCCCGCGCTGGACCGCGCGGGCCGGCGACGGCGTGCGCTTCCGGCTACTGCCCCTGGAGGGGGTCCGCGCGGGCCGGCACGTCGACGCGCTGCTGCGCCCGGAGCGCGCCGAGCGCCGCGTGGTGCGGCGCGTGCTCGACGAGCTGCGCGCGCTCGCCGCCGACGCCCCGGCGCCCGCGCCGTCCGGCGGCGCTGCATGACCTCGTCGGTGCACGTCGCCACGAGCGGTCGGGAGCACGAGCGGCACCGTCCACACCGCACCACCAGTGGAGGTCGGGCGGGGTGGGCCGCGCGGGTGGTCGTCAGCCGGACGGTCGTCGCGAACCGGACGAAACGCCGGTACCGTGCGACGGCGTGACGATGCCCACCACCGACGAGCGCGACGACGCGCCGCCCACGGGCACGCGCGCCCCGCGACCCGCACCCGCCCTCCCGCACCGCGACGCGCCCCTGCCCGTCCGCCAGCGCAACCGGGTGCCGCTCGAGACGCTGGAGGCCACGTTCGCGGGCCTGCAGGAGATCGACGAGCGCACGCGCCCCGTCGCGCCCCCCGCGCCCCCGCCGGACGTCGAGCTGCCGTGGGCGGGTCGCTGACGCCACTCGGCAGACGCTGTCCGGCGCACGCGGTCCGGCCGCTGCCGCGGTGCCGCGGCGTCCCGCCCGGCCCGTCAGTGGACCGGTGCGTGGTCCCCGCTCGCGCGCGCCGCGTCCGTGACGAGGACGAGCTTGCCGCCGGCGTGCCCGTCGCGGGACCGGCGGTGCGCCGTGGCGGCGTCCTCGAGCGCGTAGGCGCCCGTGACGAGCACGTCGAGCGAGCCGTCGGCCGCGAGGGCCGTGAGCTGCCCGCGGGCCGCGTCCCGCACGTCGGTGCCGGGGTCGGCGCCGGGCCCGTGCCCCAGCGCCCGGATGCCGAGGGCCGCCGCCCGGTCCAGGGCCACGAGCGTGGCCACCCGGCGCCGGTCCGCGACGAGCGCGACGGACGTCTCGAGGGCCTCGGGCGTGCCGACGGCGTCGACGGCCGCGACCACCTCGCCGAGGTCCGCGGCCGCGGCGCGCACCCGGTCGAGCAGGCCGGGGCCGTGCGCCACGGGCACCGCGCCGAGCCGGGCGAGGCACGCGTGCCAGGTCGGTGACGCGGTCGCCACGACGTGCGCGCCGCGCAGCACCGCCAGCTGCACCGCCATCCGGCCGACGCCGCCCGACGCGCCGTGCACGAGCACGACGTCGTCGGCGTCGACCTCGGTCGCGACGACGGCGTGCAGCGCGGCGGCGCCCGCGGCGAGCAGCCCGGCCGCCGCCGTGGCCGGCAGGGACGCCGGCCGGCGCACGAGGACCCGCTGCGGCACCGTCACGAGGTCGGCGTACCCGCCGCGCACCGGCCAGGCCACGACCTCGTCCCCAGGGGAGAACCACCGCACGCCCGTGCCCACGGCGCGGACGACGCCGGCGACCTCGACGCCGAGCTCCACCGGGGGCGTGGCGCCCGAGGCGGGCGCGTAGCTCTTCCAGTCCCACGGGTTCACGCCGGCGGCCTCGACCGCGACGAGCACCTCGCCGGGCCCGGGGTCGGGCACGTCGCGGGACACCACCCGGAGCACCTCCGGCCCGCCGAGCGACCCCGCCACGACGGCACGTCCCGTGTACGTCACGCCGACAGCCTGTCCTGCGTCAGGGCCCGCACCAAGGCGGCGCGCGTCACCCGATCGTCGGGAACGTCGCCGCCACGACACCCGTCCGGGTGAACGATCGTGCGGCGCGGTCACAGCGGGCCGCCGTCCGGTGCGGGCGACACGTGACCCCGGTCCTGCGCCCCGGCGTGTCGCACCGGGCGGCGGACGGCGCCGGGGCGCACGCGCGCCGCGACGGCGCGGCCGGCCCCGAGGCGGCAGCACGGCGGGTCCGGTGCGGCCCGCGGTGTCCCGCCGGGGCGCCGCGGGCGGGTGTCGGTGCAGGTCGTCGCGCTGCGGGACGGCTCGGGACGTGCCAGGCTCCAGGGCAGGGCGCCACGACGGGGTGGCGTCCGCGGCACGTCGACCGCGCGACGTGCCCGGGTGATCCTGAGCGGCCGTCCAGGACAAGTGCGTGAAATCCTTGACTCTGTCACGCGGATCGATGAGATGATCACCGGGGCGGAGCTGGCCGGGGGGGTCGCGCACGCCACCGCGAGGAGGAGTCATGAACCGACTGCCGGTCGCCGAGCGACGCGAGCAGCTCATCGAGGCGGCGCTCGCCGTCGCCAGCCGCGACGGTGTCGACGGCACGACGGTCCGCGCCGTCGCAGCCGAGGCCGGGGTCTCGCTGGGCGTGGTGCACTACTGCTTCCGCGACAAGGACGAGCTGCTGCGCGCGATGGCCCACGCCATCACCGAGCGCAACACGGCCCGTGCCATGGCGGAGATGCCGGAGCAGGCACCGGTCCTCGACCTGATCGTCGGCGTGCTCGACGGGCTGTGGACCAACATCCGCAACACGCGCGGGCCGCAGCTGCTGACGTACGAGCTCACGACGACGTCGCTGCGGCATGCCGAGCTCCAGCAGGTCGGCGTCGACCAGTACGTGAACAGCTGGGCGGCCGCCGAGCACTTCCTCGAGGAGGTCGAGCGCGTCGGCTCCGTGACGTGGCGCGTGCCGCGGTTCATGATCGCGCGCTCGATCATCGCGGCGATCGACGGCTTCTCGCTGGCGTGGCTCGTCGACGGCGACGCGGACGCGGGCTACACCGGCCTGCGCCTGTTCGCCGAGCACCTCGCGAACCTCGCCGTCCCGACGCCGCGCCTCGAGGTGCTGGCGGACGAGCCGGGCGACGAGGCCGCGTCCGACGCGCCGACGACGGACGGGGCGGCGGACGCGGCACCGGCCGACGGCGTCCCGGCCGGCAGCACCGACGGCGTCCCCGCGGACGCGCACCGGCTCGCCGCGCCGAACCTCACCGCCCTGGCGTGACCGTGCGGGCGCCCGGCGGCCCCCAGGGGGCGGGCCGCCGGCGCCGCGCACGACCGGCGGGCGGCGTCTGCGCCGGTAGCCTGGGCCGGTGAGCCTGCGGCTGTTCGACAGCGGCACCCAGTCGGTGCGCGACTTCGTCCCTCTCGTCGAGGGCGAGGTCGGCGTCTACCTGTGCGGTGCCACCGTCCAGGCGCCCCCGCACATCGGCCACCTGCGCTCCGGCGTCGCGTTCGACGTGCTGGTCCGGTGGCTGCGCCGCGGCGGCACGCGCGTGACCCTCGTCCGCAACGTCACGGACATCGACGACAAGATCCTCGCGAAGGCCGCCGACGCCGGTGCGCCGTGGTGGGCGTGGGCGATGGCGAACGAGCGCGCCTTCACCGCCGCGTACGACGCGCTGGGCGTGCTCCCGCCGAGCTACGAGCCGCGCGCGACGGGGCACGTCCCCGCGATGCTCGACCTCATGGCGCGCCTCGTCGAGCGCGGCCACGCGTACGTCGCGGGCCCCGGCGACGTGTACTTCGACGTCCGGTCGTGGCCGTCGTACGGGGAGCTGACGAACCAGCGGCTCGACGACATGGTCGACTCCCCGGACGACGCCGGTGCGGGCGGCAAGCGCGACCCGCACGACTTCGCGCTGTGGAAGGCGCCCAAGGCGGGGGAGCCGGAGAGCGCCTCGTGGGACACGCCCTACGGGCGCGGCCGCCCGGGCTGGCACCTCGAGTGCTCCGCGATGGCGCACCGCTACCTCGGCGAGGCGTTCGACATCCACGGCGGAGGGCTGGACCTGCGCTTCCCGCACCACGAGAACGAGCAGGCGCAGTCGCACGCCGCCGGGTACGGGTTCGCGCGGTACTGGCTGCACAACGGCTGGGTCACGCAGGGCGGCGCGAAGATGAGCAAGTCGCTCGGCAACGGGCTGCTCGTCACGGCGGTGCTCGAGAAGGTGCGCCCCGTGGTGCTGCGGTACGCCATGACGGCCGTGCAGTACCGGTCGATGCTCGAGTGGACCGACGACACCCTCCGCGAGGCCGAGGCCACGTGGGACCGCCTCGCCGGGTTCGTGCAGCGCGCCACCGAGCGCGTCGGCGCCGCCACCGCCGACGAGGTCGCCGCGGTCGCCCTGCCCACCGGCTTCGCCGCCGCGATGGACGACGACCTCAACGTGCCCGCCGCCCTCGCGGTGGTGCACGAGACGCTGCGTGCCGGCAACAGCGCGCTCGCGGCCGGCGACGACGCCGCGGCGCGCGACGCGATGGTGTCGCTGCGGGGCATGCTGGACGTGCTGGGCCTCGACCCGGCCTCGCCGCAGTGGACGACCGCGGGCGGGGACGACCGCGCGGAGCGCGCGCTCGCGTCCCTCGTCGCCGCGGAGCTCGACGCGCGCGCGGCCGCCCGCGCCGCGCGGGACTGGACCACCGCCGACGCGATCCGCGAGCGCCTCACGGCCGCGGGCGTCGTCGTCGAGGACTCGCCGACGGGGGCGCGCTGGACGCTCGCCGCCCCCACCGACCCCACGGAGGACTGATGGCCGGCAACTCATCGCGTCGCGGCGCGACGCGCAAGGCAGGATCCAAGAAGGGCGCGACCGTCGGCACCGGCGGTCACGGCCGCCGCTCGCTCGAGGGCAAGGGCCCGACCCCGAAGGCGGAGGACCGCCCGTACCACGTGGCGCACAAGCGCAAGGTCGCCGCGCAGAAGGGCACGGCCTCGGGCCGCCCGACGGCCGGCGCGTCGCGCAGCGCGGCGGGCGGGCGCGGCGGCCGCACGAGCTCGACCCACGAGATGGTCGCGGGCCGCAACTCGGTGCTCGAGGCGCTGCGCGCCGGCATCCCCGTCACCACGGTGTACCTGGCGGCGCGGCTCGAGGCGGACGACCGCACGCGGGAGATCGTGGCGATCGCGGCGGACGCCGGGTACCCGCTGCTCGAGGTGGGCCGCGGCGAGCTCGACCGCCTCACCGACGACGCCGTGCACCAGGGCGTGGCCCTGCAGGTGCCGCCGTACGAGTACGGCGAGCCGGACGACCTGCTCGACGCGGCGGAGGAGGCCGGCGTGCCGCCGCTCGTCGTGGCGCTCGACGGCGTCACCGACCCCCGCAACCTCGGCGCGGTGCTGCGGTCCGCGGGTGCGTTCGGCGCGCACGGCGTGCTCGTGCCCGAGCGGCGCTCGGCCGGCGTGACCGCGGCGGCGTGGAAGGTGTCGGCCGGGGCGGCCGCGCGCGTGCCGGTGGCCCGCGCGACGAACCTGACGCGGGCGCTGCAGGCGTACCGGCAGGCCGGCGTGTTCGTCGTCGGCCTCGACGCGGGCGGCGACGTGCCGCTCGGCGAGCTGCCCTACGCGAACGACCCGCTCGTGCTCGTGGTCGGGTCCGAGGGCAAGGGCCTGTCGCGGCTCGTGCGCGAGCAGTGCGACGCGATCGCGTCGATCCCGATCGCGTCGGCGGTCGAGTCGCTCAACGCCGGCGTCGCCGCGGGCATCGCGCTGTACGAGGTCGCCCGCCAGCGCACGGCCTGACGTCCCGCACGGCGCCGGGGACGTCGTCGTGGTCGTCGGTGACGGCCAGGACGACGTCCCCGGCGACCCGGGTGCGCGGACGCGCGGCGGCGGTCAGCCGATGAGGCGGTCCGGGTCCAGGTCGTCCACGTGCGGCACGCCGGCGGTGTCGGAGTCGCGCAGGTCCTCCGCGCGCGTGCCCAGCACGGCCTGCTCGTCGGGGCGGGTCGGCAGGATGGTGCGGACGTAGCTCGCCGCGACCTCGGGCATCGGCACGTCGCGGCCCTGCTGCTGCGACAGGTACCACCGGTGGTCGAGCAGCTCGTGGTAGACCTGCGCGGGCTCGAGCTTGGTGCGCATCTCGCGCGGGACGCTGCGCACGGCCGGCTCGAAGATCTCCGTGAGCCAGTCGTGGGCGACGAACGACTCGTCCTCGGCCTGCCGGTCGGTGGCGGCGCGGAACTCGTCGAGGTCGTTGAGCAGCCGGCGCGCCTGGTTCTCCTGCACGTCGAGGCCCGTCAGGCGCATGAGCCGGCGCGAGTGGTGGCCCGCGTCGACGACCTTCGGCTGGATGCGCACCGACGTGCCCTCGACGTCGGTCGTGATGTCGAGCTCGCCGACGTCGAAGCCGAGGTCGTTGAGCCGGTCGATGCGGGCCTGCACGCGCCAGCGCTCGCCGTAGCCGAACGACTCGACCTCGGTGAGGGCCTTCCACAGCTCCTGGTACCGCTCGGCCAGGGCGTCGCCGATCGCGACGGCGTCCTCGTCCTCGTCGAGGAACTCGCCGGCCTGCAGGTCCATGAGCTCGCCGATGATGTTGACCCGCGCGACCTCGAGGTCGTAGCTGCGCTGGCCCACCGACAGGCGGTCGTGCAGGTCGCCCGTCTCCGCGTCGACGAGGTACGCCGCGAACGTCTCCGCGTCGCGGCGGAACAGCGTGTTCGACAGCGACACGTCGCCCCAGTAGAAGCCGGCGAGGTGCAGCCGGACCATGAGCACCGCGAGGGCGTCGATGAGCCGCGTCGCGGTGTCGGGGCGCAGCGACTGGCTGAACAGCGCACGGTAGGGCAGCGAGAACGACAGGTGCTGCGTGATGAGCACCGCCTCGAGCGGCTCGCCGTCGGGCGCGCGCCGGCCCGTGATGACGCCGACCGGCTCGACGCTCGGCACGTCGAGCTTGCGCAGCTGCCGCAGCAGCTCGTACTCGCGGTGCGCGACGGTCTCGCCGATCTCCTTGATGGCGATGACCCGTCCGGACAGCCGCGCGAACCGCACCACGTGCCGCGAGATGCCGCGGGGGAGCGCGGCGAGGTTCTCGGCCGGCCAGTCCTCGAGCGGGACGTGCCAGGGGAGGTCGAGGAGTGCCGGGTCGGGGCTCGCCGCCGTGATCTGCAGACGCTGCGCCGTGCCGCTCATGCGTCGATCCTCTCAGGTCCGGGCCGGACGCGACGAGGCGGGCCCGGTCGTGACCGGACCCGCCTCGTCGGTGGTGCGTGGTGCGACGCCGGGGCGTCAGGACATGCGCTCGCCCGAGCCCGCGTGGAACAGGTGCTGCTCGTTCGGGCGGATGCGGACGTGGATCGAGTCGCCCTTGGCGGGGACCTGGCGCGGGTCGACGCGGACGATGACCTGCGCGTCGCCGGCGCCCGAGTGGACCTGGCTGGCCTGGCCGAACTCGTTGGTGAGCGAGCCGTAGACGAACGCGTCCGAGCCGAGCTCCTCGACGATGTTCACCTCGACCGGGAACGAGTCCGGCGTGCCGGCGGGCACGACGTCGAGCGACTCGGGGCGGAAGCCGACCGTGATGTGGCCCTTGTCGTCGTCCGACAGGCGGCTGATCGCCTCGCGCGGCAGGAGCAGGCGCGACTGGCCGACCGACGCGGCGCCGTCGAGCACCGGGAACGTGCCGATGTTCATGGCGGGCGAGCCGATGAAGCCGGCGACGAACACGTTGGCGGGCGTGTCGTACATGTCCCGCGGCGTGCCGACCTGCTGGAGGATGCCGTCCTTGAGGACCGCGATGCGGTCACCCATGGTGAGGGCCTCGGTCTGGTCGTGCGTGACGTAGACCGTCGTGACGCCGAGGCGGCGCTGCAGCGACGCGATCTGCGTGCGCGTCTGGACGCGGAGCTTGGCGTCGAGGTTCGACAGCGGCTCGTCCATGAGGAAGACCTGCGGCTGGCGGACGATCGCGCGGCCCATGGCGACACGCTGGCGCTGACCGCCGGAGAGCGCCTTCGGCTTGCGGTCGAGGTACTGCGTGAGGTCGAGGATCTTGGCGGCCTCCTCGACGCGGGTGCGGATCTCCGCCTTCGGGGTGCCGGCGATCTTGAGCGCGAAGCCCATGTTGTCGGCGACCGTCATGTGCGGGTACAGCGCGTAGTTCTGGAACACCATCGCGATGTCGCGGTCCTTCGGCTGGACGTCCGTGACGTCGCGGTCGCCGATGAGGATGCGGCCGGCGTTGACGTCCTCCAGGCCGGCGAGCATGCGCAGCGAGGTGGACTTGCCGCAGCCCGAGGGGCCGACGAGGACGAGGAACTCGCCGTCCTCGATGTGCAGGTTGAGGGCGTCCACCGCGGGACGCTCCGTGCCCGGGTAGATCCGGGTCGCGCTGTCGAAAGTGACCGTAGCCATGAGCGGTCTTTCCCTTCACCGGCAGGTACGTGCCGGACGATCCGTCGTGAAGAGTGTCAACGCAGGGTCGGTGGAGGCACCCTGCCGAGCGCTGTGTCTCCGCTGACACGGACCGGGGGCGTCCTCGCGAACTCCCTCGGCCGGGTCACGAGTATGGCACACGCCACGTCCGGCCTGTCCGGGACGCCCGTTCCGCCCCCGCGCCGCCGCCCGGACGGGCGCGCGCCCTCACCCGGACGGCCGACCGGCGACCGTGCAGGTCAGCGCGTCGCGCGCTCCACCGCGGCGAGCACGCCGACGACCGCCCCGGGGTCGGCGACGCGGTAGCGCGCGGCGGTGGCGCCGGCGCCGACCTTGACCGTGAGGTCGTCGTCGCCGAGCGCCGCGAAGGCGTGCTCGTCGGTCACGTCGTCGCCCGCGTAGAGGACGACCGGCGCGCCCAGCTCGTGCCGCAGCGCCTGCAGGGCGGTGCCCTTGTCGGCCGGCAGCACGGTGAGCTCGACGACGTCCTTGCCGTGCAGCGTGCCCGCGCCGAGCTCCGCGCCGAGCGCGACCGCCTCCTGCTCGGCGGGGACCGCGACGTCGCGCTCGGCGAGGCGCGTGTGCACGACCACCGCCGTCGGCTTCGTCTCCACCCACACGCCGTCGCGGCCGCGCGCGACCGCGGCCGCACGGGCCCCGAGCGTCGCGAGGCGGTCCGCCTGCTCCGGCGTCAGCTCGACGACGTCGCGGTCCAGCCCGAAGGTCGTCACGCGGGCGCGCTCGGCGCCGTGGCTGCCGACGAGGTACGTGCCGGGCGGCACCTCGGCGAGCGCGTGCAGGTCCGCCATGGCGCGGCCGGAGACCAGCGCGAGGAGGACGCCGTCGCGGCCGCCGAGGGCGGCGAGGACCTCGACGCCCGCGGGGAGGATCGCCGAGGTGCTCGGGTCGTCGACGAGCGGGGCGAGCACGCCGTCGAAGTCGAGCGCGACCAGCAGCGGACGGCGGGCGGGGTCGTCCAGCACCGCCGCGAGGCGGTCGGCGAGCGCGCGGGCGTCCTGCGGGTCGGCGCCGGCGGGCGTCGCGTCAGTCATCCTCGGTCCCCTCGAGCGCGTCGGCCGGGGCGTCGTCCCGCGCTGCGGCGCGGTCGTCGTCCCTGTTCTCGTCCCGGTTCTCGTCCCGGTACCGGTCGGCGTCGAACGGGTCGCCGTGGCGCTGGGCGTCCTGGTAGCCCGGCGTCGCGACGGGCGCGTCGTCGGTGCGGCCGTCCGCACGGTCGTCGCCGCGGTCGGACCCCCGGTCGGCGCCCGTCCCGGTGCGGCCCGCCGCGTCCCGCGCCGGCACCGACGTCAGCGCGGACAGGAACTGCTGCGACCACGCCGCGACGTCGTGCCCGAGCACGCGGCGGCGCAGGCGGCGCATGCGCTTGCGCGACTCCCGCGGCTCCATGTGCACGGCGTACGTGATCGCGTCCTTCATGCCCGAGATGTCGTGCGGGTTGACCAGCACGGCGCCGACCAGCTCGTCCGCGGCACCCGTGAACTCGCTGAGCACGAGCGCGCCCCGGTCGTCGGACCGCGCGGCGACGTACTCCTTCGCGACGAGGTTCATGCCGTCGCGCAGCGCGGTGACGAGCATGACGTCGGCGGCGAGGTACAGCGCCGCCATCTCCTCCATGGGGAAGGACTGGTGCAGGTACTGCACCGGCGCGTGGCCGACCGTGCCGTGGTCGCCGTTGATGCGCCCCACGAGCAGCTCGACCTCGTCCCGCAGCTGCTGGTAGGCGCCGACGTTCTCGCGGCTCGGGCTCGCGACCTGCACGAGCGTGGTGTCGGTGGGCGACAGGCGGCCGTCCTCCAGGAGCTCGCCGTACGCCTTGATCCGGTGGCGGATGCCCTTGGTGTAGTCGAGCCGGTCGACGCCGAGCAGCAGCACCTCCGGGTCGCCCAGCTCGGTGCGGATCTCCTTGGCCCGGGCCTGGATCTCCGGCTGCCGCGCGAGCTCGTCGAACGCGTGCGAGTCGATCGAGATGGGGAACGCCGCGGCGCGCACGTGCCGCTGCTGCGCCGTGCCGTCCCCGATCGTCACGACCTGGCCGCGCGTCGTCAGGTCGGTGAGGCGCCGCACGACGCGCACGAAGTTCGCCGCGTCGCCCGCGCGCTGGAAGCCGACGAGGTCCGCGCCGAGCAGGCCCTCGACGACCTGCTTGCGCCACGGCAGCTGCGCGAAGATCTCCAGCGGCGGGAACGGGATGTGGTGGAAGTACCCGATCCGCAGGTCGGGACGCAGCTCGCGCAGGAACGCCGGCACGAGCTGCAGCTGGTAGTCGTGCACCCACACCGTGCCGCCGGGCGCCGCCTGCCGCGCCGCGGCCTCCGCGAAGCGCCGGTTGACCTTCTGGTACGCGTCCCACCACTGCCGGTGGAACTGCGGCGGCGCGATGACGTCGTGGTACAGCGGCCACAGCGTGTCGTTGGCGAAGCCCTCGTAGTACCGCTCCATGTCCTGCTCGGTGAGCATGACCGGGACCAGCCGCGTGCCGTCGACGACGAACGGGTCCAGCTCGAGGCCGGGCGACCCGCCCCACCCCACCCAGGCGCCCTCGGCGTTCGCCATCACGGGGGCGAGGGCGGTCACCAGGCCGCCGGGGGACCGGGTCCAGGTCGGCTCGCCGGCCTCGTCGAGGCTCACGTCGACAGGGAGGCGGTTCGCGACGACGACCAGGTCGTGGCCGTCGGCGGGCACGTCGAAGGGCACGCGGATCAACTCCTCGGGATCGGTGCCGACCCTAGTGCTCCGGTCGGGACCCCGCCCGGGCTCCGGCCCGGGTGTGGCGTCCCCCACGTGCGGCGACGCGCCCGCTAGCGTGCCGGTCATGGAGCGGATCGGCCTGGCGCCGGGGTCGGAGATCGGCGGCTACACGGTCGTCGCCCCCCTCGGCTCCGGCGGCATGGGGACGGTGTACCGGGCGGTCGACGGCGGCGGCACCGCGGTCGCGCTGAAGCTGCTGCACCCGCACGTCGGCGCCGACGCGGCGGTGCGCGCGCGGCTCATGCGCGAGGTCGCGGCGCTGCAGCGGCTGCGGCACCCGGCCGTCGCGGCCGTGCTCGACGCCGAGGCCGACTCCACCGAGGCGTTCCTCGTCACCGAGCTCGTCCCGGGCGAGACGCTCACCGAGCGCGTGCGCGCGCGCGGCCCGCTCGACGAGGAGGACCTGCTCGCGCTCGCGGAGGGGCTGCGGTCGGCGCTGGCGGCCGTGCACGCCGCCGGCGTGGTGCACCGCGACCTCAAGCCGTCCAACGTGCTCCTCACCGACGACGGGCCCGTGCTCATCGACTTCGGGCTCGCGCAGGGCGTCGACGACGACGCGACCCTGACGACGGCCGGCTTCGTGCTCGGCACGCCCGGCTACCTCGCACCCGAGCTGCTCGACGGCGCCGAGCCGGGCGTCGCGACCGACCTGTGGGGCTGGGCGGCGCTGCTCGCGTTCGCCGCGACCGGCCGGGACCCCTTCGGCACGCGCCCGGTCGAGGCCGTGCTCGCGCGCGCCCGCTCCGGCGAGGTCGACCTCGCCGGCGTCGGCCCACTCACCGCCGCGGCGCTCACCGGCGCGCTCCGCCCCGACGCCGCCGCGCGCACGACGCCCGAGGACGTGGTGGCCGCGCTGCGGGTCGTCGCCGAGGAGGGCGACCTGCCGCCGGGCACGGACGCCACCGCGGCGCTGGCCGCGCTCACGGGCGCGGGTGCGGTGAGCGTGGTGGGCGCGGGCGTGGTCGCGGCGGGCGACGACGGGGACGTGCCGGACGACGACGCGGACGAGGACGCCGACGAGGACGCGGCCGGCGCCGCGGACGACGACGTGCCGGTCGACGGCACCGACGGCGACGCAGGTGACGGGACCGACGACGCGGACGAGGACGCGTGGGCCGACGACGAGGACGGCACCGGCGCGGACGGCACCGGCGAGGACGGCATCGACCAGGACGGCACCGGCGAGGACGGCACCGACCAGGACGGCACCGGCGAGGACGACGTCGCCACCGCGCTGGTCGGCCGCGACGAGATCCCGACGACGTTCGTCGCGGCGGGCGCCGGCGCGGGGGCGGCCGGAGGCACCGACCGGGAGGACGAGCGCGACGGCGACCTCGAGGGCGACCTCGAGGACGACGACGACCGCGACGCCGACGACCCGCGTGACGCTCCCGACGACGCCCCCGCGGGCGCCGGCACCGCGCCGACCGTCGCGCTCGCGGGCGCGGCGGCGCGCGCCGGGACGACCGCCGTCGGCCCGCCGGAGCCGCCCGCCAACGACGGCCGGACCGTCGCGGTGCCGCTGAACGCCGCCCGCGCCGACGACCCCGACGCGACCCTCGTCGCGCCGCCCGCCCGGTCCGCGTCGGGTCGCGACGTCCGGCACGACCCCGACGCCTGGGCCCACCCGGCCCGGGCGGCCGACGACGACGCGGACGACGGCGCGTGGCACGACGGCGCGTGGGACGACGGCCACGACGACGACCCGGACGGCGTCGACTGGATCGAGGACGACCTCGAGCGCTCGGACCACCCCGGCGAGGAGGGGTCCGGCTACGTCCGCCCGCCGGCCCGGCGCCGGTGGGGCACGCTGCTCGCGCTCGGGCTGCTCGTGGGCGTCGCCGGCGCGCACGCGCCGGGGATCACGCTGCTCGTCGTCCTCCTGCTGGTCGTGCTGGTGCGCGCCGTCGGCTCGACCGTCGAGGCGATGCACGGCCGGCGCGAGCGCGCGGGCCTGCGCCGCTCGGACGTGCCGCTCGCCATCGCGTCGTCGCCGTGGCACCTCGTGCGCGCGGTGCTCGGCGTGGTGCCGTCGGTGCTCGTCGGCGCCAGCGTCGTCGTCATCGCCGTCGGGGTGGCGTGGTGGCTGGTCGGGTCGGGGCGGTGGGTGCTGGGCGACGCCGTGCCGGGCGAGCCGCCGCGCGGCCTGGTGGCGTCGGCCGTGGTGGGCGCCGCGGTGCTGCTCGCGGTGCTGGTGCTGTGGTTCGGGCCGCTGTCCCGCATGACCCGCACGGGTGCCCGGCGCGTGCTCGCGGCCGTCGCGCCGGGGTGGGTCGGCGGGCTCGTGGTCGTCGTGCTGGCGCTGGTCGCGGCGGCGGCGCTCGCGCACCAGGTGCTGTCCGGCACGCCCGTGGAGTGGGCGCCGCTGCCGACGCCGCGGATGCCCGTGCCCTGACCGTCGCCCCCGACGGTCGGCGCGACCGCCGGCCCGACCGGTCGCCCGACGCACGCACGTCCGGGCCCGCCGGCGGCGTCCGAACCGCTTCGTCCCCGAGCCCGGGCGCCGGGACCCTCGGCACGGGCAGGTCGAGCGCCTACCCTGAGCCCGTGCGATGGCGTCCCGCCCCGGTGCTGCGGCACGCGCGCGCCCGCGCCGTGACGCTCGCCGGCGTGCTGCTCGCGGTGACGCCGCTCGTCGTCGCCGCCGAGGGACGCGTGCTCGTGCACCGCTGCGTCGTCGCCGACGGACCGCTCGCGGCCGTCGGGCTGCGCATGGACGTGCTCGCGTCGGCGGCGCACTGCCCGCAGGGCGCGTACGCCCTGGGCGGGACGTCGCAGGGCGCGGTGCTGCTGCTCAGCGTCGCGGTGCCCGTGGTGGCGCTGCACCTGCTGCTCGCCGCGGCCGGGCTGGGGCTGGGTGCGCTCGTGCACCGGGCCCGTGCCGGCGTCGCCGCGCTGCTCGGCGCCGCCGACGTGCGCCGCGTCGTCGCGCTCGCCCTGCCCGCCGTGCCGCGCACGCCCCTGCGGGCGCCCGTGCTGCCGGTCCTCGTGCGGCACGACCGCGGCCTCGTGCTCGTCCGCCCGCACCGGGGGCCGCCCGCGGCCTGCTGACCGGCCCGACCGGTCCCGCGCCCGCACGTCCCGCCGGCAGCGCCGGCACCCGGAGCACCAGGAGCACCCATGCCCACGAACGACCCCCGTCCCACCAAGGCCGTGCGGCGCGAGGACGCACGCGCCAAGGCGCTCGCCCTGCGGCAGGAGCAGGAGCGCAAGGCCAAGCGCAACCGGCTGCTCGCGATCGGCGGCCTCGTCGCCGCGGTCGCGGTCCTCGGCGCCGTCGTCTTCGCCATCGTCCGGCAGGGCGCCGAGCGCGCCGAGGCGTACGGCACCGTGCAGTACGGCGGCGGCGCCGACGGCCTCGTCGTGCCCGCCGTCGACGAGGTCGAGGGCCCGTCGGTCGCCGAGGGCGGCGCCATCCCGGTCAGCGCCGCGGGCGTCGGCGAGGCCGCCGAGGGCACGACCGTCACCGTGTACTTCGACTTCATGTGCCCCTACTGCGGCCAGTTCGACGCCGCGAACGGCGCCGAGCTCGAGCAGCTCGCCACCCAGGAGAACATCACCGTCGAGTACCGGCCCATCTCGTTCCTCGACGGCACGTCGCAGGGCACCTTCTACTCGACGCGCGCGGCCAACGCGCTCGCGGTCGTCGCCGAGGAGGACCCGGAGCACATGGTCGCGTTCATGACGGCGCTGTACGACAACCAGCCCGAGGAGGGCTCGTCCGGCCTGAGCGACACCGAGATCGCGGAGATCGCCACCGAGGCCGGCGTCCCCGCCGCGGTGACCGAGCAGTTCACGGCGACGGTCGACGGCACCTTCGAGGTGACGACGGACGACGGCACCGAGGAGCGCGAGGGCACGTGGCGCACGTACGCCCCGTGGGTCGCCGCCGCGACGCAGCAGGCGGAGACGGACCTCGGCGGCATCAGCACGCCGTCGGTGCTCATCGACGGCGTGAAGTGGGAGGGCGACCTCTACACCCCCGGCCCGCTGACGGAGGCCGTGCTGGCCGCCGCGGCCGGCGCGCAGGGCTGACGCCACCCGACGTCCGCGGGCGCCCGTCCTCCGGGAC
>NZ_JBHUZW010000068.1:0-19511 GCF_042667215.1 Cellulomonas sp. NPDC057328
GACCTCAGGCGCGCCGGTCGGCGTCCGGCGCCGCGTCGGCGTCGCCGTCCTCCGTGCGGACCTCGGTGACCTCGCCGTCCTCGACGGTGACCTCGGTGCCCGTCGGCTCGTCGTCGCCGCCGGTGGTCGCGTGCTCGACCCCGCCGCCGTCGACCGCGTCGTCCGTGGCCGGCGCCTCGCCGTCGGCCGCGTCGTCGATGGAGTGCGCCGCCGCGTCGGCCTGCGCGTCGAGCTCCGCGCTCATCCGCCCCGCCTCCTCGACGACGGCCTCGCGCTGCTCCGCGATCGCGGCGCGCACGCGGTCGGCCTGCGTCGCGAGGTCGTCCTTGACGGCGGCGACGGTCGCGTCGACGACCGCCCGGGCCTCCCGGTCGTTGCGCTCGAGCTCCGCGGCGAGGCGCGCCTCCTCCGCGTGCAGCCGCTCGCGGACGCGGTCGAACGCCTCCTCGACGCTGCCCGCCGCCTCCAGCTCGGCGGCCACGTCGACCGGGCCGTCCGGCGCCGGCGCGCCCTGCGCGTCGTGCTCCTGCACCTGCGTGTCCACCTGCGTGTCCACCTGCACGTCCACCCGCTCGTCCACCGGTCCGTCCTCGCGCTCGTCGGTCGTGGTCACTCGCCCAGCACCCACCCGTGCGGCTCCGCCAGGCGGCGGGCCGCGTCGGGTCCCCACGAGCCGCGCGCGTACGGGACCGGGTCGGGCCGGTCGTCGCCGAGCAGCGGCTCGAACGCCCGCCACGCCGCGTCGAGGCCCGCGGGTGTGGTGAAGAGGGTGCGGTCCCCGACGAGCACGTCCTGCAGCAGCCCCGCGTAGGGCGGCAGGGACGTGCCCGGCACGTCGTCGAGCGAGAGCCGCACCGTACCGGTCGTGAGCTCCAGGTGCGGCCCGGGCTTCTTCACGGTGGTCACGAGCCGGACCTCGCCGCCGCCCTTGAGCGACACCTCGAGCCGGTTCGGGCCGACGTCCTCGCCGAACAGGTGGTCGGGCGCGCGCAGGACGAGCGTGACCTGCTGCGCCGACCCCGCCATCTGCTTGCCGGTGCGCAGCAGGAACGGCACGCCCCGCCAGCGGTCCGTGTCGACCCACAGGCGCGCGGCGACGTACGTGTCGACGATCGACCCGTCCGCGACGCCCTCGATGTCGCGGTACCCCTCGAACTGGCCGAGCACGACGTCCTCGTGCGGGTCGAGCGGCCGGAACGACGCGATGACGTCCTCGCGGGCGGCGGCGAGGTCGTCGGCGTGCAGCCCCGCCGGCGGGTCCATCGCGACCTGCGCGGCCACCTGGAACAGGTGGGTGACGAGCATGTCGAGCGCCGCGCCGGTGGCGTCGTAGAACTCGGCCCGCTGGTCAACGTCCAGCGTCTCGGGGACGTCGATCTGCACCTGCGCGACGTGGTGGCGGTCCCAGGAGGCGCCGATGAGCTCGTTCGCGAACCGGGAGACGTGCAGGTTCTGCGTCGCCTCCTTGCCGAGGAAGTGGTCGATGCGGAAGACCTGCTCCTCCTCGAAGACCTCGTGCACGACCGCGTCGAGCTCGCGGAACGACTCCGGGGACGTGCCGTACGGCTTCTCGTAGACGATGCGGACGCCCTCGGCGAGGCCGTGCCGGCCGAGCGCGCGCGTGAGCGGCACGAACGACTCCGGCGGCACCGCGAGGTAGTGGATGACGAGCACGTCGCCGTCCCGGTCGCCGGTGAGGTGCTCGCGCAGGTCGGCGAGCGCGTCGGGCAGCGTGCCCGGGTCGTCCTCCTCCTGGCTGACGTCGCGGCACCAGGCGACGTGCTCGAGGACGTCGTCGAGGGCGTGGCGGGACTCGTCGTCGCCGAACTCGTCGAGGGACTCGCGCACGACGTCGCGGAACTCCTCGACGTCGAGGTCCTTGCGCCCGGTGCCGACGAGCGACCAGCGCTCGGGCAGCAGGCCGCGCGCGTCGAGGGTGGCGAGCGCGGGGATCACCATGCGCCGCGACAGGTCGCCGCGGGCGCCGTGCAGGACGAGGACGAGCGGGCGGTCGGTCGGCACGGGCACCATCTCCGGACGGTCGGGCGACGCGCCGGTCCGCGGGCCCGCGGCCGACCTGCGGCGCCGGTCGGCGGCGCGGTCGTCGGCTCGGTGGGGCGGCGCGGTCGGGCGCGTCGGTCGGGTCGTGGACCCTGTCGACGCTACGTCGCGGCCGGGGCCGGCGCGCGGGCAGCGTCGGGCGTGGGCGCCTCCCCGCGGCGCGGGTGCTGGTCCGCGTGCGGGTGCTGGTCCGCGTGCGGGTGCGGGTGCGGCAGCACGGTGCCGGCCGGCCCGGGCACCGGGACGACGCTGCGCGTGGTGAGGCCGATGAACGCGCCGAGGCGCTCGAGCGTCTCGGCCCGCCGCGGCAGGGTGTGCGTGAGCCGGGTGCTGCGGACGACGAACGCCGCCCACTGCCCGCGGGAGACCGCCACGTTCAGCCGGTTGCGGTCGAGCAGGAAGTCGAGGCCGCGCGGCACCTGCGCGGGCGACGACGCCGCGGTCGTGACGACGACGACCGGCGCCTCCTGCCCCTGGAACTTGTCGACCGTGCCGACGCGCGTGCCGGTGAGGCCCGCCGCGTCGAGCGCCTGCCGCACGGTGAACACCTGCGCGTTGTACGGCGCGACGACGAGCACGTCGTCCGCGGTGAGCGGGCGCGTCACGGCGTCCTGCCCATCGCCAGCCTGCCCGTCGACGCCCTGCCCGTCGACAGCCTGCCCGTCGACAGCCTGCCCGTCGGCGTCCGGCGCGGCGGCGTGCGCGGACGGGTCGCGCCAGGTCCGCCCGACGAGGTCGCGGACGACGCGCACGACGGCGTCGGCCTCCTCGAGCGAGCGGACCGCGTTGCCCGTGTGCTCGACCAGCACGCCGTGCACGCCGGGCGCGACGCCGTCGAGGTGCCGGGCCGCCGCGGCGGACGCGGCCTCGAGCCGGCCCTCGTAGGACAGCGTCGACACGGCGGCGCACAGCGCCGGGTGCATGCGGTGCGTGACGGGCAGGAAGTAGCCGAGCGCGGGCGGCAGCGTGTCGTGCCCGTCGGTGAGCCACCCGAGGGCGGAGCGGTCGACCGGCTCGGGGTGCGTGCCCTGGCTGACCTGCGGCAGCTGCTGCGGGTCGCCGAGCAGCAGGAGGTTGCGGGCGGCGCCCGCGACGGCGAACGTCGTGGCGAGCGCCAGCTGCCCGGCCTCGTCGACGACGAGCAGGTCGAGCGGGCGCTCGGGGAGCCGGTTCGCGTTCGCGAGGTCCCACGCGGTGCCGCCCAGCACCGCACCGGTGCCGGCGCCGCCGCCGGGGTGGGCCGCCCAGAACGCGCCGAAGCCCTTGTCGGGCACCCACGTCCACGGCGCCCCGGGGTCGGCGGTGCGGCCGTCGGAGGCACCGGGCGCCTTCTTGGCCATCGCGTCCGCGGGCACGCCGGCGCCGGCGAGGCCGCGCAGCATGTTCTCCACCACCGCGTGCGACTGCGCGACCACGCCGACGCGCCACCCGCGCGCGACGAGCCCCGCGACGACGCGCGCACCCGTGTACGTCTTGCCCGTGCCGGGCGGGCCCTGCACGGCGACGTACGAGTCGTCGAGGTCGAGCAGCGCCCGCGTGAGCACGTCCACCGCGTCGGCGGGGTCGTCGAGCGGCGGGATCGGCGCTCCGGAGCGCGTGCGCGGCGGCACGCGCCGGGCCAGGTCGAGCACGGCGCGCGCCGGCACCCGCACGTCGCCCGCCTCGTCGGCCGGCACCGCATCGGTCGGCACGGCCTCGACCTGCACGGCGTCGACGCGCACGCCCACCGCCGTCGCGACGTCCTCCGCGAGCGCGCGGATCGCCGTGCGCAGGGGCTGCGTGCCGATGGGCGCGGCCGGGGCGAGCGCCATGGGCAGCGCGTCGAAGGCGTCGGAGACCTTGGGCCGCGTCTCCTCGACGACGAGCGCGTCGCGCACGCGGCCGCCCCGCTCGACGGCCGTCACCTCGAGCACGGTCATGCGGTCGCACCAGCCGCGCGGGCTGTCGGGCGTGGTCTTCATGCAGTCGGGCACCGGCGCGTCGTAGAGGCCCACGGCGCGGGCGCCGGCGCGCAGGTCGCTGCCGGGCTCCAGCCGCCCGACCATCCGCAGCACGCGGCGCGGCACCTGCCGCCCGGCCGGGACCGCCCAGTCCTGCAGCACCTCGACGTCGTCGGCGATCAGCACGTTCCGGCGCTCCGCCCAGTCGGACGGGTGCGCGGAGAGCCGGTCGAAGTGCCCCCACCAGTACGGCTTGTCCTCACGCTGGTGGTAGCGCAGCGCGGCGGCGACGAGCGCGACGGCCTGCCGGCCGGGGGGCCGCACGACGCCCTCCCCCGGACCGGGCCCGGCCACCGCCATCAGGCCGTCCTCCAGCGGGTCCGCCTCGCCCAGCTCGGCGGCGCGCGCGGCGGCCTCCTCGTCGAGCACGGCGGCGCGCTGCGGCGCGAGCCCGACCTCGCCGATCCGGGCGAGCAGCCAGTCGCGCAGGCCGAGCGTCGAGAGGCAGTCGTAGCGGTTGTACTCGGCGATCGCGTCGATGCGCGCCCGCCACTCGTCGCCGCGGCCGGCGTCGCGCGCCGCGACCGCCTCGGCGTACTCGACGATCGAGTCCGCGGCGTTCGTGACGCCGTCGCCGCGGCCCTGCGCCATGTACAGCGGCTCGAGCTTCTTCAGCGAGTACGACCGCTGACCCGTCTGCACCCCGGCGCGCACGGCCGCGTACAGGTCGACGAGGACGCCCTCGCGCAGCAGCCCGTCGACCTCCGCCTCGCCCTCGCCGTGCCGGCCGGCGAGCCGCAGCAGCGCCACCTTCTCGTACGCGGCGTAGTGGTAGACGTGCAGGTCGGGAAAGCGGCGACGGCGCTCGGCGAGGTAGTCGAGGAACGCCCGCAGCGCCTCCTTCTCCTGCCGGCGGTCGTGTGCCCAGAACGGCACGAACCGCGGTTCGGCGCCGGTGGCCTCGGGCGCCTCGACGACGCCGAACAGGTACTCCAGGCCCCACGCGTCGGGCTCGCCGGCGAGCGCGGCGTCGTACCAGAGGGGGTCGCCCTCGAAGTCGAAGAACACGTCGCCCGGGCTCGGCGGCGGCAGGATCGCGGCGACCCGGTCGGGGTGCGGCACGGCCCACGGGACGTCGGTGGGGTGCGCCGGGTCGGCGTTGCGGGCCTCGAGCTCGACGTGCAGGCGGGCCTGGCGCAGCATCCGCTGCACCTGCGCAGGGCTCAGCCCGTCGACCGCGAGGTCGTCGGGTGCGGCGGCGAGGGCGTCGACCGTCGTGATCCCGGCGGCGGCGAGCAGCGCCCGCTGCCGCTCGTACACGCCCGCGGCGAGCGTGGGGTCGCGGCGCGCCTCGAGCTCGGCGACGCAGAGGGCGCAGCGGCCGCACGCGACGACGTCGGAGGCACCCCAGGCGACGGGCGCCGAGCCGGCACGGTGCGCGTCGAGCAGCTCCTCGAGCCGCGCGCGGCGCTCGCGGTACACCGGGACGAGGTCGCTCACGGCGTGCGTCGCGGTGGCGCCGTCGCCCAGCACGAGCACCACGTCGCGCGCGACCCGGAGCCCCGCGCGGTCGAGCTGGTCGGCGTACGCGGCGACCTGCAGCAGCGCGGTCGGCTGCGCGTTGCGCGCCAGCTTGGCGTCCCGCACGCTCCACGCGTCGCCGTCGGGACCGGGCTCGCGGACCACGAAGTCGGCGCGGCCCACGAAGCGGCCGTCGAAGAACGCCGCCTGGTGCAGCACGTCCGCGCCGCCGGCGACACGGTCTAGCGTCGCGGCCTGCGCGGCAGCGAGATCGGCACGCGACTCCGGGTCCCGCGGGCGCGGCACCGCCGCCACGCCGCCGCCGGCGCCCGGCCGCCACACGCCGTACCGGTCGACCAGCTGCGCCAGCACCCGCCGCTCGTGCTCGTCGCCCAGGTGCGACACGCGCGCGAGCATCGCGTCCGCGTCCGTCACGACCGCCGGGCCGCGGCCCAGCCGCGCGTCGAGCGCCCGGAGCACGGCGAACTCGCACTCCGCCGCGGCCGTCAGGTCGCTCGCGGAGTACGTCAGGGTGCCGTCGTCGAGCAGGATCACACGGCGAGGCTACGTGCCGGCACCGACAGCGCCGCGGCCGCCGGCGCGCGGCTCAGGCGCCGACGGGCGTGGTCGCGCGCGTCGCGTCGCCGTCGTCCGACGTGGTCGCGACCGGCCGCGCGAGGCGGCCCGTGCGGCGCAGCCACCGCTCCAGCGGCAGCGTCACCAGCGGCGGGACCGCCGCCGCGAGCGCGAGACCCGTCACCCACCACGGCCACCGCAGCCGCACCGCGGCCACCAGCGCGACCGCCACGTAGACGAGGAACGCGCCGCCGTGCAGCGGCCCGAACACCGCCACTCCCAGCTCCGTCGTGTGCGTGACGTGCTTGAGGACCATCCCCACGAGCAGGCCGGCCCACGTGAACGCCTCCACGAGGGCGACGACGGCGAAGGCGCGTCCGGTGCGGTCGACGGGCGTGGGCATGCGCGGGCTCCTGCGGGTCGGGGGCGGGCCCCCATCGTGCCCCACGGCGCGGCGTCCCCCGGAACCTCGCCCCGTCGTCGCCCGTTGCGGCGGGCATGACGCAGCAGGGGACCGAGCAGCGCGGGACGAGGGACGCGGGGACGGCGCGCGCGGCGCAGCAGCTGCTCGCGCGGGAGGGACGGACGGTCGAGCGGCCCGTCGGCGGCGGGCGCGACGACGCGGTGCTGCGGCTCGCGTACGTGCGCAGCGGGCCCCGCGGCGACGCGCCGCCCGTGCTGGTGCTCCCGGGCGGACCCGGCCTCGCGTCGGTGCGGCCGTACACGGGCCTGCGGGCGGACGCGGCGCGCCGCGGGCTCGACGTCCTCATGGTCGAGCACCGCGGCGTCGGGCTCTCCCGCCGAGACACGTCCGGCGCGGACCTGCCCCCGGCCGCCGTCACGGTCGCCGCGGTCGTCGACGACCTCGCCGCCGTGCTCGACGACGCGGGCGTCGACCGGGTCGTCCTGCACGGCGCGTCCTACGGCTCCTACGTCGCGCAGGCGTTCGGCGCCCGGCACCCCGATCGGGTCGCCGCGATGGTCCTCGACTCGCCCGTGCACGCCCCGGCGGACGACCTCGCGGCGGCGCGCGCGCACCGCCGGCGGCTGCTGTGGGACGGCGACGACCCGGCGCTCGCGCCCGTCGCCGCGGCCGTGCGCGCGCTGGCGGACGACGTGCCGGCGGCCGAGCTGACGCACGTGGTGCAGGTCGTGCACGAGTTCGCAGGCCCGGAGGTGCTGCACCGCCTGCTCCTCGCGCGTCGGGCCGGGCGCCTGCGCGCCGTGTGGGACCGGATCGCGTGCCTCGGGTCGGGCGAGACCGAGGGGTCGGGGCAGCCGTACGTCATGGAGCCGGACCTCGTGGCCGGGATCATGTACGGCGAGGTGGGCTTCGACCTGCCGCCGGACGGCCTGCCGCTCGACCCTCAGCTCGCGTTCGCCGACGCCGCCGCTCGGCACGTCGCCCGGCACGGGACGCCCGCCGTCGCCGACCCGTTCGACCTCCCGGCCGCGGTCGCGGCGTTCCCCTGGCCCGTGGTCGTCGTGACCGGCGAGCGGGACCTGCGCACGCCGCGCCCGGTCGCGGAGCGGGTCGTCGCGACCGCGCCCGACGCGACGCTCGTCCCGCTCGCCGGCACCGGCCACAGCGCCCTCGACACGCACCGGCGCGCGGCCCTCCACGTCGCGCACGCGGCCGCGGTGGGCGCGGCGCACCGCCTGCCGGCGCTCGCCGGCCGGTTGGCCGACCTGCCGCGGCGCGGCCCGTCGCGGCACGTGGGCACGGCGGTCACGGCGGTGGTGCGCGCGACGACGCGGCGCCCGTGACGTCCCGCCGCTACCGCGCGTCCCCCGGCTCACGCCAGCGGAGTGGACGGCTAGCGCAGTCAAGCCACCCGCCGATTGGGAAGTCGTCCAGCCTGCTGACGATTCAGAACACGAGGCGAGGCAAACGCTCAACACGGGGCGCCCTGTCATAGCGTAAGTTGTCGGCAGCCTGCGCGACTCACTCTGCAGGGCTCGACAGGGCCTATAGGCGCTTGGGTGAAGACCCGAAGCTACGTGACGCTCTACTCGCTCGTCTCGTGCGAGCTCGTCCTCAGTTGGATGCTGGCCGAGAATAGAAGCGCGCTAGTGATGAGGACGAGTGCTGTGAGACGCGCGTCACTCGGGTGTTGCGGCCGATGGTGCCGATAACGCTTATTGCAACCTCTGCGCCGAGCGCCGCGGCGAAAGTGCCAGCAGCTTCGGGCCGTTACCGTTCGCTGCTAAATGAGCCATGGATCAAGTTCGCGCAAGTTGGGTGGCAATAGGGCACGTAACTCGGCGCCGCCGGGTTCGTCAGGATCCGGAAGCATCTCTACTCCGCTCACTGCTATGAGATCCTTGACGCCGTCGCTCGCTGCATCATACTGATGGCCCATCCAGGCGAGAAGCGCTTCGCATTCTTCGCGATCGTCGTTCAAGTGATCCGCCAGCCATCTCATGACATCCGAGAGCACCAGGTGCGGCAGTAGCGCACCTCCCGCTTCCTCCTGGTTATACCGGACTACGCCGTCAAGCTTGGGCCAGGTATGGACGAGATTCCAGATGAAAGCTTCGTTGGGCTGTGTCATTGGTCATCTTCCCAGTAGCTGCTTGATCTCATCGGCCAGGCTTCGGGCGACTAGCCGGTCCTGATAGTCTCCGTCGAGGTTGCGCTCAAGCCACTTCTCGAGGCCGTTGAGAGAATCTTGCAACTTCTGGATGTGCTTGCGGCCGTGAGTGGTAGCTCCGGTGGCTATTTCGTGGACCCGCCATTGCCACAGCGACCGCAGTCAGGATGGTCAGAAAACGGAACCTTCGGCTGCCGACCGAGCGGCTGGCTCTGTGTCGCACGTCGTCCCCATCTTGATTCGCCGCCAACAACAGTCGCTGACTGTAGATGCGAGAAGTCATAGGCCGACCCTGCCGAGTGTCATGTTCACTCAAGTAGCCCAGATGCGTTGACCGCAGGCCGGTGCGGCTCAGAGGTTGACGATCCGTCGATCGCTCACGCACACGTCCTAACCGGCTGCCCTGACACGGTCACGATCGCGCGTCGAGGACACATACCCTCCGGCGGGGCAACGTACGGCAGCGGCTCACCTCGCTTACAGGTGTTCGCCTCCCCGTCCGTCGCCCCCGCGAACGGCCCTTCGGGGTCCATCAGGACGGCCATGTGGTGGTCAGCGTGGTCACGCCACCACACGCTCATTCCGGTGCCGGGGTCCAGGCGCAGTTGCTCCCAGGCGCGCCAGAGCGCTTCGAGGCGGATGACGGCTTCGTCATAGCGCCACCGCTCTCCGGTCCAGCAGCGGTGCCGGCCGTCGATGCGGCGGCGGTAAACATTGCGCAGGTACTCGCGCACGAACTCGTCGACCGAGCCGAAGTACAGCGTGGCCCCGCCGCCTGCCGCGGCCCCGCCGGCAGAGGCCAGTTCGGCGTCGTCGACTTCGCCCGGCTGAGCTTCGATTCCGCCCCGGTCGTACTCGTCCTGTCCCCAGTCGGTCATGGTGCCTCCTGCACCTCGTCGATGGCCGCGGCGGCCGCGAGCTCGCTCTGCGCGTCGCCGATGGTGCGGTCGGCCTGCGGATCGTGCGCGGCGATCGAGGCGCGCACCGCGGCCGCGTGTGGGCCGGTCATCCACGGCTGGGTGCGGATCAGCGTGGGGCGGGCGCCGGAGGCCAGGACGACGGCGCGGCCCTTGGGCATCGGGGCCAGGTCGGCGACGTCGAGGATCCGTTCGCGGTGCAGCTGCTGGGACACGGTGCGCTGCCCTCGCCCGATGGAGGTGGAGGAGGCGAGGCGGTCGTAGTCGCCGGTGAGGCGGGACAGGTCCTCGAGGAACGCGCTCTCGCTGACGCCGCCGCCGTAGACCTTGACGTTGGATGCAGACCAGAGCTTTTTCATGCCGGCCTCGCCCCAGACCTCCACGCCTTGGGCCAGGACTGCAGGATCGTCATGAGCACGATCCCGCGGGAGCCGTAGTGGCTGTAGAGGTTCGGCAGCTCGCTCCACCGGCAGACGTTCGCGGCCTCGTCGAGCACCCCGAGCAGCGGCGTGCTCAGCCGCCCGGCGGAGGAGCGTGCGGCGAGCTCCTCGGCTGCCTCGACGACTGCGACGGTGAGGGCGGTGACGAGCGGGCCGGCGGTGCCGCGGCCCTCCTTGGACAGCGAGTACAGGGTGCCGCCGCCGACGCGCACAAGTCGCCTGGGACGAACTGCGGCCGGGTGTCGGCCGGGCCCTGGGGGGTGACCCAGGCGGCGACCTGGCGGTTGGTGAGGCAGGAGGCCATCTGCTGGGCGGTGCCGAACACTCCCCCGCGCTGCTTCTCCGGTGCCGCCACGAAGCCGGCGACCTGGTCGGCGGTCAGCGGGAAGCCGTGGTCGCGCAGCACGTCGACCGCGGTCTCGTCGGTCGGGCGGGTAAGCCAGGTGTAGACGTCGGTGATCGGTCGACCGTCGAGCGCCGCGGCGAGCAGGAGTCCGGCCAGGAGGTCTTGGCCGGCCGGGTCGAAGTAGGCGTCGGTGCAGGCGCCGGGGTCGCGGGAGCCGGCGGCGAAGTGCTCGGACAGGCGTGCGGCGCGGACCTCGCCGGTCACGTAGCTCAGCGGGTTCCACCACCAGGTCGGCTCCTCGTTGGCGATCGCCTGCGGGTCGAGCACCCACACCGGCTCCCGCTCGGCGCGCACGTCCCGGGTGGCGTAGACGACGTCCCGCTTGTTCGACCGGTGGGCCTGACGGCGCGCCGCAGTCAGACGCGCTCCGCCGCCTCGGCCGCCGCGACGACGGTCGCCTGGTCCGCGTCGTCGAGCCCCAGCAGCGGCCGCGGCAGGCACGGCCCGGCGACGATCCCGCGGTGCTCGGCCAGCGCCGCCGCGACCCGCACGCCGCCGCGCTCGCCGACGACCGCGAGCAGCGGCGCGAGCGCGTCCGTGAGCGCCGCGACCGTCGCCGCGTCCCCGTCGCGCGCCGCCCGCGCCAGCCGCACGGCCGTCACCGGCAGGACGCCCGCGAGCACCGACCACCACGTGTCGGCCCCGGCCGCGAGCGCGGTCGCCGCGAACGCGTCACCGGACATCCCGACCCCGACGTGCGCGGGCACGAGCGTGCGCAGGTGCGCGAGGCGGTCGCGCACCGCGGCGACGTCCCCCGGCGCGCCCGGCACCTTCACGGCCGCGACGTGCGGCAGCGCCGTGACGCGCGCGAGCAGGTCGTCCGTGAACGCCACCGAGGTCGTCCGGCGGTTCTCGTACACCACCAGCGGCAGCGGCACGCGCGCGGTGACGTCGGCGTAGAGGCCGACGACCTCGTCGTCGGTGAGCGGCTGGTACGACACGGGCACGAGCAGCAGCCCCGCCGCGCCGGCGTCGGCCGCGTCCTGCGCGTGCGCCAGCACGTCCGACGTCCGCAGAGTCCCGACGCCCGCGAGCACCGGCACGTCGCCCGCCTCGGCGACCGCCCGCGCGACCAGGCGCCGCCGCTCGTCCCGCGCCAGGTACGGCCCGACGCCCGTCGAGCCGAGCACGCCGACCGAGTCCACGCCGGCGGTGACGGCGGCCGCGACGAGCCGGCCGAGCGCGTCGACGTCGACGCCGTCGGCGGCGGACGGGCTGAGGGGGAAGGCGCTCACGCCGGCGAACATGGGGCTCCTCGCGTCGGGGCGCCGGCAGGCCCGGCGCGCCGACACGATCCCATGGTCCGCACCGCCGGTGGCACCGTCTCCGCCGGCACGGTCCCCGGCCGCAGACCCGTGTCGGCAGACTGGCGCCGTGATCCGCTACCCGCGTCCCCTCGTCGCCGGCGACGTCGTCGGCGTGACGGCACCGTCCTCGGGCGTCCCGCCGGAGCTGCGTCCCCGGCTGGACGTCGCGCTCGACCGTGTCCGCACGCTCGGGTACCGGACGCGCGTCGGCGACGTCATGGGCGTCGACGGCCTGGCCAGCGCACCGCCCGACCTCCGGGCCGCGGAGCTCACGGCGCTGCTCACCGACCCCGACGTGCGGGCGGTCGTGCCGCCGTGGGGCGGGCAGATCGCGATCGACCTGCTGCACCGGCTGGACTGGGACGCGCTGGCGGCCGACCCGACGTGGCTCGTCGGCTTCTCCGACGTCTCGACCCTGCTGCTGCCGCTGACGCTGCGCACCGGGGTGGCGACGCTGCACGGGCAGAACCTCATGGACACCCCGTACCGCGTCCCCGCGCCGATGCTCGCGTGGCACGAGGTGGCCGCCGCGCCCGCCGGCACGGTGCTCGTGCAGGGCGCCGCACCCGCGTACCGGGCGGACGGGTTCGACGACTGGGCCACCGACCCGGGCGTCGACGAGTTCGACCTCGGCACGCCCGGCGGGTGGACGCGGGTCGACGGGGACGGCGACGTCGACGTCACCGGCCGGCTCGTCGGCGGGTGCCTGGAGACGGTGACGCACCTGGCGGGGACGCCGTTCGGCGACGTCGACCGGTTCGCGCGCGAGCACGCGCCCGAGGGGCTCGTCGTCTACCTCGAGTCGGCCGGCTCCGACGTCGCCGAGGTCACGCGTCGGCTCTTCGGGCTGCGGTACGCCGGCTGGTTCGACCACGCGACCGCGGTGCTGCTGGGACGGACGCGCGGCACCGAGGCCCCCGGGTACACGCACCACGACGCGGCGCGGCACGCCCTCGGCGACCTCGGCATCCCGGTCCTCGGCGACGTCGACTGCGGCCACCTCCCGCCGCACCTGGCCCTCGTCAACGGCGCGCTCGCACGCGTGACGCACACCGCGGGCGGCTCCCGGATCGAGCAGCGCCTCGTCTGAGGCCCGTCAGCGCTGGTGCATCCACGGCGTGTAGGTGATGCCGACCAGCACCCCCTCCGGGCTCTGCACGCGCGCCGCGGTCTGGCCCCACGGCTCGTCGTGGGCGTCGACGAGGACCTCGTGGCCGGCGGCGCGCAGCTCCGCGACGGCGTCGGCGACCTCCTGCGCGGAGGCGACGTCGAGCTCGAGCCACGCCTGCGGCACCGGGTGCTCGACGGGCCAGTCCGGCGAACCGAACGTCGCCTCGGCGACCTGCGTGAGCGGCCACCGGGCGAAGGTGCCGATGCCCGCGAGCGAGTCGTTGGCGAAGTACCCGGGTGCCGCCTCCCGGAACCGGATGCCCAGCGCGTCGGCCCAGAACGCACCGGCCGCCTCCGCGTCCTGCGTGACGGGCCCGAACCCCGCGACGAACCGGATCTGCACAACCGCCCCCTCCCCCGTCCGGCGCACGGTCGCGCCGGACCTCCAGCGTGGCCCGCGCGGGCGTGCGCGTCGAGGGTCCGCACGCACCGACCCGCGCGCCGCGTGACCCCGCTGGTCCCGGACGGGCAGGATCACGCCCGTGACGAGGCGCGAGCGCACGTGGACGGTGGTGGCGGCCCTGCTCGGCGCGGGGATGGTCGTGGCGGGGGTGCTGCGCATGCGCACGGGCACGGTGTCGTTCGGCTGGTTCGCCTACACGCCGCTGAGCGAGACGATGTACGCGCCGAGTCCGGCGCCGTGGCGGCTCGGTGCCGCGCTGGTGGTGGTGGGCGTCCTGCTGCTCGGCGGCGCGGGCGGCTTCGCGCTCGGGCGTCGGCGGCGCGCCGGCGGCACGACCGGCAGCACCACCGCCGCCGACTGACCCGCCGTCACAGCGTGCGCCGCGCGACGCCCTCGGCGTACGCGGCGCGGATGACCGCCTCGGCCGGCTTGCCGTACGGGCAGTAGTCGTCGTTCGCGGCCGCGTCGGCCTCGGCGTACAGCCGCGTCGGCCAGTCCCAGAGCATGAACCCGCCGACCCAGTCGCGCCGCGCGCACGCCGCGAACGCGGCCTCGTACCACTCGCGCTGCGCCTCCCCCGACGGCTCGCCCGGCAGGGCCCAGTCGTTCGGCAGCGCGGGCGAGCCCGTGCGGCTCAGGCAGCCGGCCTCGAGGAAGAGGAACGGCTTGCCCTCGCGGCGCACGACGGCCTCGATGCGGTCGAGCTGCGCCTCCCAGTCGTCCACCGGGTAGTAGCCGGAGGAGGAGACGACGTCGACGGCGTCCCACCAGCGGACGTTCGTCTCCTGGTACTTGTCGCAGTTGTAGGTGACGAGCCCGGGGTAGACCTCGCGCACCGCGGCGACGAGCGCGCGCCACTCGTCCTCGCGCCGGTCGGTCTGCACCATCTCGCACCCGACGCACACCATCTCGACGCCCTCCTCGGCGGCGATGCGGGCGTAGTGCACCTGGAACTCGGTGTACGCGGCGAACCACTCGCCCCACTTGGGCTCGCACGGCACGTCCACGTCGAAGAAGTTGATGTGGGCGCGCCACGTGCCGTTGCGGACGTTGACGACGGGCTTGAGGCACACCTTCAGGCCGCGCTCCTTGGCCGCGCGGATGCCGGCGCGGACCTCGTCGTCGGTCGGCGTCGGGGCGTCGCGCCACGCGATCGTCGTGGACTGCGCGGTGTCCTGCAGGGCGGAGAACGCGAGGGTCACCCACGTGACGCCGAGGCGCCCGACCATGAGGTCCATCGACGCGTCCGCGTCCGGCCCGGTCCAGTGCCCGCGGCCGCCGCCGGTCCAGCCCCACGTCATGCCCGCCGCGTACCCGTCGAGCAGGCCGACGTCCGGCCCGTCGGTCGTGGTGGTGCGCGTCCCCGTCGTCGTCCCCGTCACGTCGTCTCCTTCGACCTCGTCGTCGCCGCCACTTTATTCGATCGATGAAGGAAGTCCAGGACGCCGCTCGACGTGCGGCCTCGTGCCCCGCTCCCGACGATGGGATGCATGGCTGACCAGACGACGAACCAGGACCCCCGCTCCCAGTACCCCGGCCCCGAGACCCAGTCCGGCGAGACGATCGAGCACCCCGGTCGTACCGAGGACATGCCGAAGGACCCCGACCACGGCGAGGAGACCTACCGCGGCTCCGGGCGTCTCGAGGGCCGCAAGGCGCTCATCACCGGCGGCGACTCCGGCATCGGCCGCGCGGTCGCGATCGCCTACTCGCGCGAGGGCGCCGACGTCGCCATCGTGTACCTGCCCGAGGAGGAGGAGGACGCGCAGGAGACCGTCCGCCTCGTCGAGGAGGCCGGCAGGAAGGCCCTCGCGATCCCCGGCGACATCCGCGACGAGCAGTTCTGCTCCGACCTCGTGCAGCGCACCGTCGACGCGCTCGGCGGCCTCGACATCCTCGTCAACAACGCCGCCTTCCAGATGGCGCAGCCCGGCGGCCTCGCGGACGTGACGACCGAGCAGCTCGACCGTGTCTTCAAGACGAACCTCTACGCGATGTTCTGGATCACGCGGGCCGCGCTGCCGCACCTGAAGCCCGGCTCCGCGATCATCAACACGAGCTCGATCCAGGCGTTCGAGCCCAGCCCGGCGCTGCTCGACTACGCCACCACCAAGGCCGGCATCCTCAACTTCACGAAGGGCCTCGCGCAGGAGCTCGCCGAGCAGGGCATCCGCGTCAACGCGGTCTGCCCGGGCCCGATCTGGACGCCGCTGATCCCGGCGACCATGCCCGAGGGCAAGGTCGACCAGTTCGGCTCCGAGACGCCGCTCGGCCGCGCCGGCCAGCCCGCCGAGATGGCGCCCGCGTACGTCTTCTTCGCCTCCCAGGAGTCGAGCTACGTGACGGGTGACCGCATCGTCGCGACCGGCGGGAAGCTGGCCTGATGCGCGTCGCGATCGTCGGCGGGCACGGGAAGGTCGCGCGCGAGCTCATCACCGTGCTGGTCGCGCGCGGTGACGAGGCGATCCCGCTCGTGCGCAAGCAGGAGCACGTCGACGAGCTCGCCGGGCCCGGTGTCGAGCCGCGGCTGCTCGACATCGAGGCGCAGGACGCCGACGCGTTCGCGGCGGCGTTCGCCGGTGCGGGCGCGGTCGTCTTCGCGGCCGGCGCCGGTGCCGACGGGCGCGCCGACCGCAAGAAGACGGTCGACCTCGACGGGGCGCTCAAGTCGATCGACGGCGCGCAGCGCGCCGGCGTGCAGCGGTTCGTGCAGGTGTCGGCGATCGGCGTCGACGACCCGGTGCCGGGCGACGCCGGCGACGTCTGGACGGCGTACGTCGAGGCGAAGCGCGACGCCGACGCGGCGCTGCGGGAGTCCGACCTCGCGTGGACGATCGTCCGGCCCGGCGGGCTGACGGACGGCCCTGCCACCGGGCGGGTGCTGCTCGGCACGAGCGTGCCGCGCGGGCAGGTGTCGCGGGCGGACGTCGCTGGCGTGATCGCGGCGGCGCTGTCCGAGCCGGCGAGCGTCGGCAAGCAGTGGGAGCTCGTCGCGGGCGACCAGACGATCCAGGAGGCGGTCGCGGCGGGCTGACGACGGCACGCGCGACGACGGCCCCGGGCGGGTCCGTGCGGACCGGCCCGGGGCGTCGCGCTCCCGCTAGTCGGCGATGAGCAGGAGCAGCGTGCGGTCGTTGCCCTCCACGCCCACGAGCACGTCGGTGCCCGGGAACGCACCGACCGTGCTGACCTGCCAGTCGTAGCTGAACAGCGGGCGGCCGTCGAGCTCGGTGCCGCGGAACGTCAGCGTGACGTCCGCGCCGGCGGGCCCTGGGGCGACGAAGCCGAAGCGCACGACGACCGTCCCCGTGAAGGGCACGTCTGCGTCGAGCAGGCCCGCGACCTGCCCGTCAGGGGGGATCGACTGCCCGACGGCTAGCGCGAGGTGGTCGACCCACTGGGCCCCGGTCACGGTCACGGCCGACAGCGTCGGGGTGTAGACCGTCGAGTTCTTGACGGACACGGCGACGTTCATCGGGTACCTCCCTGCGCCGCGGCGACCTTCTTGAGGTCGTCGATCTTCTGCTCCGCGGCAGCGATGAGCGCGTCGAACGCGCTGTTGGCCGTCGTGTACGCCGCGGCCGAGAGCTTCCCGGACTCGAGCTGCGTGAGGAGGTCCTCCTCGCGCTGCTTGAAGACGGTGATCTGGTCCTGGTACAGCTCGACGAGCGCCTGCTTCACCTCTGACTGCGCCTGCTGGACGGAGAACCGCACGCGGTACAGGTACAGGTACTCGTAGATGTACTCGTCCTTGAAGAACGACGTGGACCGGTAGCTGTCGGCGCTGACCGCGGCGAAGAGCTGCAGCCCGTACCCGAGGGGCTTGTTCTGCATGTTCGTGTCGAAGGTGAGCGCGCTCGACGAGCCGAAGCTCAGGACGACGTTGCTCAGCACGTCGAAAACCTGACCCGCGATGTACAGCTCGAGGTTCGCCATCTCGCCGACCTCGGGCCCGAGCGCCTTGCTCGCGTCGTCGACGCCCTTCTGGTCGACCTTCGTGCCGGCCGGCGGCGTCCTACCGCTGAACACCGCCTGCGAGATCGCGTCGATGATCGTCTTGAGGTTGTCGAAGCTGAACGACTGCTCCTGCATGAAGTCGTAGTTCTGCCCCGACGTGATGTCGACGGCGTCGGTGAAGCCGCTCGACGAGTAGAACTGCTGCACCTCCGCGTCGAGCGCGCTCTGCGCGCCCTGCGCCCTTGTCGCCAGCTGCTGCTCGAGCTGCTGCAGGTACGCGCGGAACTCGCTCTCGCGGTTCTCCAGGTCCTGGATGCTCGGTGACTTGCCCATCATGCCCCCCTGCGGACGTCGGCCGGACGGTCCGGCCCGTCCCCGCCCACGCTGCCGAGGTCACGGGGCAAGGGGATCCCCAACATCGGGGTTGCGCACCGCGCCGTGCTCGTGCAGAGCGAGGCCTGCCCGGTGCGCCAGGGCGACCGCCGCGAGCTGCGTACCGACGCCGAGCTTCGCGAGGATCGAGCGGATGTGGCTGCGCACCGTGTGCAACGAGTGACGCGTCTCGGTGGCGATGGTCGCGGCCGACGTCCCGGCGACGAGCGCCCGCAGCGTCGCGCGCTCCGCGGCGGTGAGCCGGTCGAGCGCCGCCCGTTCGGCGACCCGGCGGCGCACCGCCTCGGGATCGCCCCGGAGGCCGCCGCGCAGCCCGTCCTCCACGCTCCGCAGCAGGGAGAGGAACGGCGCGGTCCGGTCGACGACGAGCGCGCCACGCACCACGAGGGGCACGACCGCCGGCATCGACCGGAGGGACGCCACCACGACGACGCCCGGCCGGCCGAGCCCTGCCGGCAGGTGCACCCGCACCGACCCGAGGTCGTCCTCGGCCACCACCACGTGCCTGCGGCCGACGGCTGCGCCGTCGGGCGCACCCGTCGCCGCGTCGACCTGCCAGCCGCGCGCTGCCAGCGCAGCGACGAGCGCGGGTGCGAGCGACGCACCGGGTGGCGCGGAGACCGTCACCCTGCCGCGCCGCTCGGCGTCGGTGGACGTCCCGGGCGCGCCGCTCACACGCCTTCCCTACCCGTGCCCCGATCGTGCGACCCGCCTCCGGGCGCGCGCGGCGCCCGGGATCACCCGGCGCGGGTGCGCGGCGGGGCTGGGACATCTGCGGGCGCGGGGTCGGCGCGCCGACTCAGCGGGGTCGGTGCTCGACGCGCGCGCGCAGCTCGCGCAGCTGCGCCTGGGGCAGCCCGAGCTGCTCGAGGCGCGCCACGTAGGACGCCGTCACGCCGCCCTTGCCGAGCGGCGGGGCCACCGTGACGAGGCGCTCGTCACGGCCGGGCTGCTCACGACCGGCCTGCTCACGGCCAGGCCGCTCACGGTCGGGGTCGTCACGACCAGGCATCGGATCCGCCCTTCCTGGACATGGTCTCAACTCCCGATCATGCCACTCACCGCCGTCGCCGCACTGGACGCCGCGCGCCGGACCTCGTCCGTGTACACACGGGCCTTCGAGGCGTTCGTGACGTCGAGCGCGACGACGCCGACGACCTTCGAGCCGATGAAGACGGGCGACGCCAGGACGACGGCGTACTTGCCGTGCGCGCGGCGCATGTCGCGCGGGGTCAGCCCCAGGCGCTCCTCCGCGGGCAGCCGCGCCCACCGCAGGTCGCCCAGCCGCTCCCACAGCCGGTCGAGCTCGACCAGGTCGATGCAGACCTCCTCGCCGGTCCGCGCGGCCCACCCGATCGCCCCCTTGCCGACGCGCCAGCGGATGCCCGAGTGCGCCGGGCTCAGCAGCCGGCGGGTCGCCTCGACCGTGTGCAGCCGGCCCGTCCACCCGCGCCGGTAGAGCGCGATGCCGAGGTTGTCGAGGTCGAGACCCGTCGCGTCCCGCACCTCGTACAGCGCCGCGAGCAGCAGCTTGCCGGCGGGCGCGCGCACGGCGTCGAGCCGCCGCGTGCGGTGCGCCTGCACGGCGGCGTCGACGCTCGCCACGAACCCGCCCACCACCGCGACCCACGTCGCCCACAGGTTCGCGTCGGCGCGCCACGCGGCGGGCACGACCGCCTCGCGGTCGACCGCGAGCAGCACCGCGGTGGCCGCGGCGATCGCCACGGCCACGGCCACCCGCAGCGCCAACATGCCGCGACGGTAGCCGCCGGGTCGGACATCCCCGGCGTTCCGGGACGACGACGGCCCGGCACCCCCCTCCCGGG
>NZ_JBHUZW010000069.1:0-19376 GCF_042667215.1 Cellulomonas sp. NPDC057328
CGGCCCGGGAGGTGCCGGGCCGCCACCGCACGCCGCATGCCGCACGTCAGCGCGTCAGCGCGTCTCGCGGACCACCTCCACCGCGCCGGCGGCGACCTCCAGCGTCCCGTCGACGTCCCGCGGGTCGACGAGCGCCCGCCCGGACGCCGCGACGGTCACGGGCGCGTCCGTGTGGTTGAGGACGAACAGCCACGTGCGGCCGTCGTCGGCGACGCGGCGCGTGACCTCGACGCCGTCGGCCAGGTCCGGCACGACGCGCGGCACGCCCGACTCCTCGACGAGCGCGTCGACCAGCTGCTGCAGCGCGTCGGCGTCGGTGGGCCACGTCGCGAGGTACCAGGCGGCGCCCGCCCCGACGGCGCGGCGCGTCACCGCGGGCACGCCGTCGAGCGGCCCGCCCGCGAAGGTCCGGACGACGTCGGTGCCCGGCAGCGCGTGCACCTTCTCGCTCCACAGCTCGCCCTCGGAGCCGTCGTCGAGGCGCACGCGCTCGTCGGCCTGCAGGGCCCAGAGCTCCTCGGTGCGCACGCCGAGCAGGTCGCGGAACGCGCCGGGGTAGCCGCCCAGGCGCACGTGGTCGTGCTCGTCGACGATGCCGGAGAAGAACGTGACCAGCACGGACGCGCCGCGCTCGGCCGCGGCGGCGACGGCGGCCGCGCCCTCGTCCGTCAGCAGGTACAGCGCCGGCACGAGGATCACGTCGTAGCCCGACAGGTCGTCGGTGGCGCGCACGACGTCGGCCTCCACGGCCCGGCGGGCGAGCGCGCGGTGCAGCGCGACCGCGAGCACGCGCGGGTCGAGGGCGTCCGTCGGGTGCGAGTCGAGCTGCGCCGCCCACGTCGACGGCCAGTCGAACAGCACGGCCGCGCGCGGGCGCTGCGTCGCGCCGCGCACCTCGCCGACCGCCTCGAGCACGCGCCCCAGCCGGACGGTGTTCCGCCACACGTCCGTGTCGGTGCCGGCGTGCGGCAGCATCGCCGAGTGGTACTTCTCGGCGCCCGCGGCGGACTGGCGCCACTGGAAGAACATGATCGCGTCGGCGCCGTGCGCGAGGTGCTGCACGGAGTGCCGCAGCGACTCGTCGGACGTGCGCGAGCGGTTGCGCCCCTGCCAGTTCACGGCGGACGTCGAGTGCTCCATGAGCATCCACGGCCGCCCGCCGGCGACCGACCGCGTGAGGTCGGCGCTGAACGCGAGCTCGACGTGCGGCGCGGGGTCGTCCGCGTAGACGTAGTGGTCGTTGGAGACGACGTCGACCTCGTCCGCCCACCGCGCGTAGTCCATGTTCCCCGTGACCCGCTGGACCATGAAGTTCGTCGTCGCCGGCACGTGCGGCGTCACCTCGTGCACCGCGTCGCGCAGGTCGGTGTAGTACGACAGCAGCTCGTCGGAGGAGTACCGCGCGAAGTCCAGGCGGTGCGTCGGGTTCACCAGCGTCGCGGCCGTGCGCGGGGGAAGCACCTCGTCGAAGGAGCCGTACTGCTGCGACCAGAACGCGGTGCCCCACGCGTGGTTGAGCGCGTCGACGGTGCCGTACCGGGCGCGCAGCCAGGTGCGGAACGCCGTCGCGGCGTCGTCGGAGTAGTCGTGCGGGACGTGGCAGCCGATCTCGTTGTCGACGTGCCAGACGGCCAGCGCCGGGTGGTCGGCGTACCGCTCGGCGACCCGGCGGGCCATCGCGACGGCGTACCGGCGCCACACGGGTGACGCGATCCGGTAGTGCTGCCGGGAGCCCGGCCAGAGCACCGTGCCGTCGTCGCGCACGGGGAGGATCTCGGGGTGCCTCGTCGTCAGCCACGGCGGCGGGCTGGCCGTGGCCGTCGCGAGGCTGACGCGGATGCCGGCGGCGTGCAGCCGGTCCATCGTCGTGTCGAGCCACTCCCAGTCGAGCTCGCCCTCGCGCGGCTCGATGCGCGCCCAGGAGAAGATCGCGACGCTGACGATCGTCACGCCGGCCTCCTGCATGAGGCGCACGTCCTCCTGGCGCACCTCGTCGGGCCACTGCTCGGGGTTGTAGTCGCCGCCGTAGCCGATGCCGTCGAGCCCGAGGGGCCGGCGTGCGCGGTCGGGGTGCTGCGCGGGTGCGGTCACGGTGTCGCTCTCTCCTCGTCGAGTGGGGCATCCCCTACAGTAATGAACCGATTCACCGTCACCGACGACGGCATCGCCCACGTCGGGACGGTCCGCAGCGACCGAGGGGACCACCTGGTGCACGAGACGATCGTCGTCGGCGGGGGAGCCATCGCCCACGCCCACGTCCACGCGGTGAACGACCACGCCGACCGCGCACGCGTCGGGACGGTGGTCGACGTCGACGCCGACCGCGCCCGCGCCTTCGCCGACGAGACCGGCGTGCCGCACGCCACCACCGACCTCGCCGCCGCGCTCGCCGGCCGCGACGGGCAGCGGCCCGCGCTCGCGCACGTGTGCACGCCGCCGGGCACGCACCTCGCGCTGGCCACGCAGTGCCTCGAGGCGGGCGTGCCCGTGCTCGTCGAGAAGCCGCCGGCGTTGTCGCTGGCCGAGATGGACGCGCTGCTCGCGGTCAGCGAGCGCACCGGCGTCGACGTCGCCGTCGTGTTCCAGCACCGGTTCGGGCACGCCGGGCTGCGGGTCGCCGACGCGCTCGGCGAGGGACGGCCGCTCGGCCGCCCGCTCGTCGCCGTGTGCGACACGCTGTGGTTCCGCGGCGACTCCTACTGGGACGCCCCGTGGCGCGGGTCGTGGGAGGTCGAGGGCGGCGGCCCGACGATGGGCCACGGCATCCACCAGATGGACCTGCTCCTCGCGCTGCTCGGGCCGTGGGAGGAGGTCACCGCGATGGCGGCGCGCCGGGCGCGCCCCACGCAGACCGAGGACGTGTCCGCGGCGGTGGTGCGGTTCGCCGACGGCACCCTCGCGACCGTCATGAACTCCCTGCTGTCCCCGCGCGAGACGTCGACGATCCGCGTCGACACGGAGCACGCGACGGTCGAGGTCGAGCACCTGTACGGCTACACCGACCAGGACTGGCGCGTCACGGCGGCGCCCGGACGCCCCGAGGCGGCGGCGTGGTGGACGGAGGGCCTCGACCCGGAGGCGCCCGGCAGCTCGCACCGCGGCCAGGTCGGCGCGGTCCTCGACGCGCTCGACGCCGGCACGACCCTGCCGGTGAGTCTGCGCGAGGCCCGCGACACGCTCGACCTCGTCGCGGCGATCTACGCGTCGGCGTTCACCGGCCGGCCCGTGCGCCGCGGCGAGATCGCGCCCGGGCACCCGTCGTACACGACGATGGCGGGCCCCGGCGCGCCCTGGGCCCGAGCCTGACCCTCGCCCGTCCCGTCCGTCCACCCGCCCCACCACCCCACCCGCCTCCACCACCCACACACCCACCCGCCCACCCGCCCAGCCGCCACGCCGAGCTCGCCGGTCCCGTGCCGGGTTCGCCGCCCCCGAGCGGCGACCTCGGTGCGGCGTCCGGTGCGGGGACGGCGGTGAGGGAGGAGAGCGCCGTCCGCTAGCGTCGGGGGGGCCGGTCGCATCGATCCGAACGTCGAAGAGGACTTCCGTGGACACGCTCCCGTACCAGGACCCGTCGCTGCCGATCCCCGACCGCGTGGCCGACCTCGTCGGCCGCATGACGCTGCCCGAGAAGGTCGGGCAGATGCTGCAGCTCGACGCGCAGCCCGGGGTCGACGACCTCGTCGGGGAGATGCACGTCGGCTCGATCCTGCACTCCTCGCCGCAGCGCGTCCTCGAGGCGCTCGACGCGGTCGACCGCACGCGCCTGCGCATCCCGCTGCTCATCGCGGACGACGCGATCCACGGCTACTCGTTCTGGCGCGGGGCGACGATCTTCCCGTCGCAGCTCGGCGTGGCGTCGTCGTGGGACCCCGCCGCGGCGGAGCTGATGGCGCGCGTGACGGCCGTCGAGGTCTCGTCCACCGGTCTGCACTGGACGTTCTCGCCGGTCGTCTGCATCACGCGCGACCTGCGCTGGGGCCGGGTGAACGAGACGTTCGGCGAGGACCCGTACCTGCTCGGCGAGCTCGCGGCGGCGATGGTCCGCGGCTACCAGGGCGACGGGCTGACCGACCCCACGGCGGTCCTCGCGTGCGCGAAGCACTTCGCCGGCTACTCCGAGACCCAGGGCGGGCGCGACGCGTCCGAGGCCGACATCTCGCGCCGCAAGCTGCGCTCGTGGTTCCTGCCGCCGTTCGAGCGGGTCGCCCGCGAGGGCGCGCGGACGTTCATGATCGGCTACCAGTCCACCGACGGCGTCCCGATCGTCGTCAACCGGTGGCTGCTGCAGGACGTCCTGCGCGGCGAGTGGGGGTGGACCGGCACGCTCATCACCGACTGGGACAACGTCGGCCGCATGGTGTGGGAGCAGAAGATCGCCGCCGACCACACGCAGGCCGCCGCCATGGCGGTCACCGCGGGCAACGACATGGTCATGACGACGCCCGGGTTCTTCGAGGGGGCGCAGAAGGCCGTCGCGGACGGGCTGATCACCGAGGCGCAGGTCGACGCCGCCGTCGCGCGCATCCTCACCGTGAAGTTCGAGCTCGGGCTGTTCGAGGACCCGCGCCGCCCGGACCCCGAGCGCCAGGCCGCCGTCATCGGCTCCGCCGCGCACCAGCAGGCGAACCTCGAGGTCACGCGCCGGTCGCTGGTCCTGCTGCGCAACGAGGGCGGGGTGCTGCCGCTCGGCGGTGACCTGGTGGCGGGCGACGACGGCCGCGCGGCGGGCCGCGACGGCGCGCCGGCGCCCCGCACGATCGCCGTCGTCGGCCCCAACGCCGACGACGTCGACGCGCAGCTCGGCGACTGGGCCGGGCGATCCGGCCAGGTCGACTGGATGCGCGAGGAGGGCCACCCGCGGCACATGTCGGAGACGGTGCTCGACGGCCTGCGTGCCGTCGCCCCCGCCGGCTGGACGATCACGCACGCGCGCGGCGCCGACATCGGCGAGCTGGGGCCCGACCCGGCCGGCGAGTTCTACCCCGACGGCCAGCCGCGCATGCCGATCATGCACGCGGCCGAGCCCGACGCGGCCATGATCGCCGAGGCCGTCGCGGCGGCGGAGGCGGCGGACCACGTCGTCGCGGTCGTCGGCGACACGATCGGCCTCATGGGCGAGACGCGGTCCACCGCGACGCTCGAGCTCGTGGGCGGTCAGGTCGCGCTGCTCGACGCCCTCGCGGCGACGGGCACCCCGATGACCGTCGTCGTCATCGCCTCCAAGCCGCTGGTGCTGCCCGACTCGGCGCTCACCGCCGACGCGCTCGTCTGGGCCGCCAACCCCGGCATGCGCGGCGGGCGCGCGGTCGCGGACCTGCTGCTCGGCCTCGTGGAGCCGGCCGGGCGCCTGCCCGTCACGTTCGCGCGGCACGTGGGCCAGCAGCCGGTGTACTACAACCAGCTGCGCGGCCAGCACGGCACGCGGTACGCGGACCTCACGCAGGACCCGGCGTTCGCGTTCGGCGAGGGACTGTCATACGCGACGGTGGAGTACACGGACCTGACGGTCGCCGAGCCGACGGTCGGCGTGGACGGCACGGTGCGCGCCCGGGTGACGGTGACGAACACGGGCACGCGCCCGTCGCACGAGGTCGTGCAGGTGTACGTCAGCGACCTGGTGACGTCGCTGACCTGGGCCGACAAGGAGCTCAAGGCGTACCGGCACGTCGACGTCGCGCCGGGGGAGTCCGTGACGGTGGACGTCGAGGTGCCGGTCGCGGACTGCACGATCGTCGACGCCGAGGGGCGCCGCGTCGTCGAGCCGGGCGAGTTCGAGCTGCTCGTCGGGCGCTCGTCGCGCGACCGCGACCTGCTGCGGGCCGGCTTCACCGTCGTCGGCTGACGTCCCGCCCGTCGGGACCCACCGCGCGCGACCCCGCGGTCGCCCGTCTCCCTGCGTGTCGGGAGCCGTGCGACCGCGGGGTCGCCGTGCGTCGGGTGACTTGCCATCACGGAAAGCCGCTGGGTACGGTTGCCGACATGGAAAGTCACCCCACCACCCCCGACCCGCGGGACGCGAGCGCGCTGCTCGGCGACCTCGAGCGCGACCGCACGGCCCTCGCCCCGCACGCCGCGACGCCCGACTGGGCGCTCGTGGCGGCGTCCGCCCTCGCCGCCGCGTACGTGGCGCTGCCCCTGGCCGGTGACGGCCGGTCGCCCGTGCTCCTCATGATCGGCGCCGGCGCGCTCGCCCTCGTGGTCCAGCTGCGCCAGCGCCGGCTCGTCCGCCGGCGCCGGCGCGGCGTGGCCGCGAGCATGCCCCTGCTCGGGCTCCTCGCCGTCGTCCTGCTCCTGCTCAGCGTGTCGTTCGGCCTGGTCGCCGCGGACCTCCACCTGCTCGTCGCCGTGCCGGCGCTGGCCGCGGGCCTGTGCACGTACGCGCTGCTGCGCCGGTCCGACGCCCGCGAGCGCCGGGACCTCGACCGTGTCGGCTGACGCCGCCGACCCTGTCGCCCCCCGGTTCGACGAGGTCATCCACGCGCCGGTGCGGCTGCGCGTGTGCGGCCTGCTCGCCGCCGCCGACGAGGTCGAGTTCGCCGTCGTGCGGGACGCGCTCGGCGTCGCGGACGCGACGCTGTCCAAGCACCTCAAGGTGCTCGCGGACGCCGGGTTCGTGGAGGTCCGCAAGGCGGCGTCCGCCGGGCGCGCCGACGCGCGCCGCCTCACGTGGCTGCTGCTGACGCCGGACGGCCGCCGGGCGTTCTCGGCGCACGTCGCCGTCCTGCGCGCGATCGCGGACGGCGTCGTCTGACGCGATCGGCGGCGCGCGCCGAAAAACCCGGGAAAAAGCAGGTCGAGCGACCTGGTCGCCCGTTCGATCCGACATTTTGACAGCATTTTCATGGATTTGACGCGGCGAGTCCCGGGCGACACGCCGCGCAAGCGTTTCACCTCCATTGCGGCCGCATCCGCCCCGCTGCTTGGGTTCGTGGCGGCCCCGTCACTCGGGGTCATCACGAGATCAAGGGGGCTCTTCGTGTCTGTGATGCTCGTTTCGCCGAAGCTGGACCTGCTCGAGTGGGAGGCGCCGCGTGCGCTGACGACCGCGCGCCGTGACGAGAACGAGGCAGAGGTGGCGGTGGCCGCACTGGTCGCCGCCGTGCTGGGGATCGCCGTCGCGGTCGTCATCTACATCTGCTCCGTGTGCCAGGCCCGGTCGTACAACGCGTGCCTGAACGCCGTGAAGAACTACTGGACGCGGGGCTGCTGACCGGTCGTCGTCCCGGTGTGCGGGCGGGCCGCGACCCGGCCCGCCCGCACGTCGTCCCTCGAGAGGAACCCCGCCATGCTCCGGCCAGAACTGCCCGTGTGGCTCGTCCGCGAGGCGAGCTACGCGGTGTCCCCCGGCCTCGTGCTGGTCGAGGACGGGCTGCGTGACGCCGACGGCGCGCACTTCGCGCTCAACGGCTCCGGCCGGCTGCTGTGCGCCATCGGCCAGGCCCCGGCGCACGTCGGGACGGTCGTCGAGATGCTCGCCGCGCGCACCGGCGCCGCCCGCGAGGAGATGGACGGCCAGCTGCGCGACTTCCTGGTCGACATGTCCGCCCGCGGGCTCGTCACGGTCCACCAGTCGCACGTGCGCGAGCTCCTCGCCGTCGCCCGCGCCCTGCCGTGGATCCTGTCCGCCGCGCTGATCGACCGCCGCCTCGCGTACCGCGGCCGGCTCCCGCTGCGGCGCTACCCGGCGTCGCTGCGCGCGGTCGTCACGGGCACCCTCGAGGCGCACCAGGCGCTGTGCTGGGTGGCGCTGGCGCTCGCCGGGCTCCTCGCGGTCGTCCTCGGGACGCGTCCCGTCGACTCGCTCAACGTGCTGCAGACCGCGACCGCGCCGCAGGCCATGGCCGGCATGCTGGCGTTCTTCCTCGTGCTCGTGCTCAGCCTGGTGGCGCACGAGTGGAGCCACTACGTCGTCGCGCGCGCCACCCGGTGCGACGCGTACGGGTTCTACGTCCGGTCCGGCGCCGCCGGGCTCAGCTTCCGCGCACCCGGGCGCCGGGCGCACGTCGCGGTCGCGCTCGCCGGGCCGGTCGGCGGCGTCCTGGCGATCGCCGCCCTGACCGCGCCCGCGGCGCTCGTCCCGCCGGACGTCTGGATCTGGCTGGGCGCCGACCAGCTGCAGGCGTCCTGGTACGCCGCCGCCGCGGTGCTCACGCTCTACCACCTGGCGGCGCTGACGCCCCTCGGCAAGGACGGCCGCCAGCTCCTCCAGCTGCTCCGCGGCACGCCCGAGGACGGGCGGCCCGCCTGATGCTCCAGGTCGTCGACCTCGCCGTGCACTACCGCGGCTTCACGCTCGGCCCCGTCGACCTCGAGGTCGACACGGGCACGTTCGTCTCCCTCGTCGGCCCGAACGGGTCCGGCAAGAGCACCCTCATCCGGTCGCTGCTCGGCCTGCGCCGCCCCGACACGGGCGCGGCGCTCTGGGACGGCCGGCCGCTGCTGGCGCGCGACCCGGCCGTCGTCACGGAGGTCGGCTACGTCAGCGACTCGCCCGGCGACGTCATCGGCGAGCTGACGGCCGTCGAGTACTGGCAGTACGCCCGCACGGCGCACGAGCGGGCGCGCGGCACGGCCCTGCCCCACCTGATCGACCGCGCCCGCGACTACGCCGACCGCCTCGAGCTCCCGCTGACGGCCAAGCCGCTCGACGCCCTCAGCCTGGGCACCCGGCGCAAGGCGCAGGTCGTCGCCGCGCTCATGGCGCACCCGCGCCTGCTCGTGCTCGACGAGTCGTTCATCGGGCTCGACTTCCTCGCGTCCCGTGCGTTCGAGGGGCTGCTGCGCGAGCGCGTCGCCGACGGGTGCACGGTGCTGTCCTCCAACCACGACCTCGACCTCGCCGCGCGGCTGTCCGACCGCGTCGTCGTGCTGTACGACGGCAGCGTCGTGCTCGACAGCGACGTCGACGCGCTCGGCGGCGTCGCGCACATCGAGGCGGCGGTCGTGGACGCGTTGCGCGGTGCGCGACCGGCGCGGGCATGAGCCTGTGGGGCGCCTCCGCGGCGCTGTCGGCGAAGCGGCTCTCGCGGTCCCTCGGGTACCGCGGGCCGCGCCCGCTGCGCGCCGTGGGGGTCGTCGTCGCGCTCGTCGTGCTCGTCGACGTCGGCGCGGCCCTGGCGACCGCCGCGTGGCTGCGCGACGGCGGGACCGACGCGGCCGTGCTGTCGGCGCTGGTCCCGACGTCGGTGGTCGTCCTGCTGTACGCGCTCGCGGGCCCGCTGCTGCTGGCCGTCGAGAGCGCGCGGGCGAGCGGGTCCACGCTGGAGCGGGCCCTGCAGCCCCTGCCCCTCGCGCCCCGCACCGTGCGCCTGCTCGTGTGGGTGCCCTCGGTCACCGTCGCGGTGCTCTCGATCGCGCTGCTCGGGCCGCCCGCGGTGGCGGCGCTCGTGGTGGCCGGGGCCGCCGCCGGCGACGCCGTGCTCCTCACGGCGGCGGTCTCGGCGGTGGCGGCCGCGACGGCCGCCACGCTGCTCGCCGCCACCAAGCTCGTCCTGCGCGGCGCCCGCTGGGCGCCGGCGCAGTACCCGGTGGCGCTGCTGGCGTTCGAGCTGGCGCTCGTGCTGCTGCTCGCGTCGGCGACGGACCTCGACACCGCGCCGTCGGTGCTCGAGCGGGTGCTCGTGGCGCCGGCCCTGCTCGCGCACGTGCAGGCGCACGGGGCCGTCGCGTCGGCCGGCGTGGCAGCCGCGGCCGTCGGGGGCGTGCTGCTCACCGTCGCCGCCGTGGTGGTCTGCGCGGTGGCCGGCGGACGCCAGGAGGCGGCCGACGTCCTGCTCGGGTGGCGCGTCGGCCGGCGGCCGCGGCTCGCGACGGGCGAGGTCCTGCGCCTGCTGCGCGTGCCGCACCTCGCCGCGAACGTCGCCGGTGCGGTCGTCATCGCCACCGGCGTCGTCGTCGTGCTGCTGCGCGCCGGCCCGGACGTGGGCGCCGGCGCCGTGGGTGCCGCCGTGACCGCCGTCGCCGTCCTCGCCGGGGTGCCGGCGCGCCTCGTGCGCGCCACCACGCGGACGGTCGGCCCGCAGCCGCAGCTGGTCGGGGTGGACCGCACCGCGTGGGTGCGCGCGACGCACGTCGGCGCCACGGTCGTCTTCGCCCTCGGCGCCGCGCCGCTGCTGGCGCTCGCCGCCCGACCCGCCCTGCTCGCCGGCCTCGACGTCGCCGCGGCGCTCGCCGTGCTCGTCGCCTGCCTCGCCACCGCGCTCGCGCTCGCCTGGGCCATGCCCGGGAGCATCGACGTCGACTCCGGTCAGGTCGTCGCCGCGCTCGTGTACGTGGTGGCCGCCGGCGCCGTGGCGTGGCTCGTCACCAGCGCCGCCGCGCTCTCCCCGGTGCTGGCCCTCGGCCTCGCGGCGCTCGGGCTCGCCGCGGCGCTCGCGCTCGCGGCGGTCGTCGAGCCCGCGCGCTGGCAACCCGGTCCCCGGCCCGACGTGTCCGGTCCACCCGCGAAGGAGCTCCACCATGCCTGAACCCGTCCTGCCGTCCACGCCCTCGCGCCCGGCGGCGCACCGGTCCCACGCCGTCGACGTGCTCGCGCGCGGCCTGCGCCCGCTGCTGCTCGTCGTCCCGCTGTACGTCCTCGTCGTCGGGTACCTCGGCTGGGCCTTCGTCGGGGCGAGCACCCAGGCCCGCGACGCCGCCGGGGACGGGGTGTTCCCCCGGACGCTGCTGGGCATGCCCGTGCTCGAGGGCTTCGCGCTCGACGGGCGGTTCGGCGTCCACGTCGGCTGGGGCACGCTCGTGCTGCTCGTCCTGCCGGCGCTGCTCGGTGCCGTCGCCGGCGCCGTCGTCATCGCGCGGGCGCAGGGCGGCCGGCGGTGACCGCCGTCGTGTGGGTCGCCCTGGCGGTGGCCATGGCGGCCACCGAGCTGCGCTGGGCGAACCGGCGCCCCGCCGTCACGACCGGGCCCCTCGGGGCGTCCGCCCGTGCCGCCCGCGCGTCCGACGACGCCCTCATCGCCTGCATCGCCGTCGCGCTGGTCGGGCCCGTGGTCTCCGTCGCGGCGCTCGGCTGGGCCGGCGGACCGGGCTGGGTCGCGGGCGGCGCCGCGCTCGCCGTGCTGGGCGTCCTGCTGCGCGTCCAGGCGATGCGGGCGCTGCGCGGCCGGTTCATGCTCGCGCTGAGCGAGCAGCCCGACGACCCGCGGCTCGTGCGGGACCGGTGCTACGCGGTGCTGCGGCACCCCGGGTACACGGCGCTGCTGCTCGTGACGGTCGGCCTCGCGCTCGTCGCGGCCGGCCCCGCCGGCGCGGTGTGGGCGCTCCCGGTGCTCGCCCTGGTCGTCGCGCGCATCCACGTCGAGGAGGCCATGCTCGCGCACGAGTTCGGCGCGGAGTACGACCGGTACCGCGCGGACGTCCCGGCCCGGCTGGTGCCGCGTGTCTGGTGACGGCCGCCCGGGCGCGCCCGGCCCCGACGGCCGCGCGCCCGACGCCGACGACCAGCGGTGGCTGGAGGACACGGCCACGCTCGCGCAGGCGGAGGCCGCCCGGCAGATCCGGCGCCGGCGGCGCGCCGCGACCCTCGCGTTCACCGCCCTCGTCGTCGCGCTCGGCGTGTGCCTGCTCGCGGCGACGCTGCCGATGCTCCTCGCGCGCGGCTGACGCGGCGGGCACGACCGGGCGCGGGCGGGGGCAGCGCCCGCCGCGTCAGGCGCCGGCGGTGCTCGTGCGGACCACCAGCTCCGGCTGGAACAGCACGCGCTGGTGCTCCGTGCCCTCGGGCGCCGTGGCCTCGCGCAGCAGCAGGTCGGCGGCCGTCCAGCCCAGCGTGTGGGTGGGCTGGTGCACCGACGTGAGCGGCACGGTGAGCATCGGCGCGATCGCGACGTCGTCGTAGCCGACGACCGCCATGGCCTCGGGCACGGGTACGTCGGCCCAGCGCAGGGCCCGTAGCGCGCCGAGCGCCGTGAAGTCGTTGACGCAGAACGTCGCGGTGGGGCGCCGCGACGCGTCGATCGCGAGCAGCTCGTGCATGGCCTTCTCACCGGCGTCGGCGTTGAGCGACGCGACGGTCACCTCGGTGAGCACCGCCCCGGGGTCGCGCCCGGCCGCCACGAGGGCCGCGACGACGCCCGCGCGCCGGTCGACGCACTGGCGGATGCTGTCGGGGCCGTTGATGAACGCGATGCGCTCGTGCCCGAGGTCGAGCAGGTGCTCGACGGCCAGGGCGGCGCCGCGGACGTCGTCGACGCCGACGCTGGACACGTCCTCGACCTCGGTCGTCGCGTCGAGCAGGACGACGCCGATGCCGCGGTCGCGCAGCGCCAGGATCGTCTCGAGCGACCCCTGCGACGGCGTGACGAGCACGCCCTGCACGCCGTGCTCCTCGTAGAGCCGCAGGTAGCGGGCCTCGCGCTCGGGGTCCTGGTCGGACGACGACAGCATGAGCGTGTACTCGTCCGGCGCGAGCCGGTCCTCGACGCCGCGCGCGACCTCGGTGAAGAACGGGTTCGCGATGTCGAGCACGATCGCGCCGACGGTCCGGATGGTGCCGGCGCGCAGCTGCCGCGCGGACGCGTTGCGGACGAAGTTGAGCTCCTCGATGGCCGCCTGCACGCGCTCGCGGGTGGCGGGCGTGACCTGGTCGGGCCGGTTGAGGACGTTGGAGACCGTGCCGACGGAGACGCCCGCGCGGCGGGCGACGTCGGTGATCGACGGACGTCGTGGGCGGCCGTTGCCCCTGGTGGCCATCGACGCCCCTTCCCTGGTCGCGGCTCGGGCCCGATCGTAGCGACGGGCCGTCGGCGGGGTCGCGCGGTGATCGGGTCGGGACGGCGGCGCGTCCGTGGTGCCATCATGGCGGAAAGCGCGATCCACGCGGACGCGGCGGACGGTTGACACCGTCGCGGCACCCTCCCTACAGTGATCATGAATCGTTTCAAGGACGAAACCCGGAGGTCGACGATGACCCGCGTGTGCTTCGTCTCGCACGTCCACCCGGACCACCTCGACGAGTACCGCCGCCGGCACGCCGCCGTGTGGCCGGACATGCTCGAGGCGCTGCGGGACACCGGGTGGCGGGACTACCACCTCTTCCTGTCGCCCGACGGCCTGCTCGTCGGCGTCCTCGAGACCGACGACTACGCCGCCGCCCAGGCCGCGATGGCCGCCACCGAGGTCAACGCCCGCTGGCAGGCGCAGATGTCCGACCTGTTCGTCGGCGACGGCGACCCCGACCAGGGGTTCGTGCTGCTGGACGAGGTCTTCCACCTCGAGGGCCAGCTCGCCGCGGCGGGCCTGCCCACGACGGCATCCCCCACGAGCACCGAGGAGCAGCACCGATGAGCACGACACCCGGCACCGCCGCCGGCACGCGCGAGGAGCGGGCGCTCGCCGCCCTCGCGGAGCAGACCATCGAGCTGCCGTCCTGGGCGTTCGGCAACTCCGGCACGCGCTTCAAGGTGTTCGCGCAGCAGGGCGTGCCGCGTGACCCGTTCGAGAAGGTCGCCGACGCCGCGCAGGTGCACCGCCTCACCGGCGCCGCCCCGCGCGTCTCGCTGCACATCCCGTGGGACAAGGTCGACGACTTCGACGCGCTCGCCCGCCACGCCGCCGACCAGGGCGTGTCGATCGGCGGGATCAACTCGAACCTGTTCCAGGACGACGACTACATGCTCGGGTCGCTCACGCACCCCGACGCCCGCGTCCGCAAGAAGGCCGTCGAGCACCACCTCGAGTGCATCGACGTCATGGCGGCCACCGGCTCGCACGACCTGAAGATCTGGCTGCCCGACGGCCTCAACTACCCGGGGCAGGACTCGATCCGCGGCCGCCAGGACCGCCTCGCCGAGTCGCTCCAGGAGATCTACGCGGCCCTCGTCGCCGCGGACCCCGCGCACCGGCTGATCCTCGAGTACAAGTTCTTCGAGCCGTACTTCTACACGATGGACGTGCCGGACTGGGGCACGTCGCTGCTGCACTGCATGGCCCTCGGCGAGCGCGCGATGGTCGTGCTCGACACCGGCCACCACGCGCCCAACACGAACATCGAGTTCATCGTCGCCCAGCTGCTGCGCGTCGGCCGCCTCGGCGCGTTCGACTTCAACAGCCGCTTCTACGCCGACGACGACCTCATGGTCGGCGCCGCGGACCCGTTCCAGCTGTTCCGGATCCTGCACGAGATCGTCCAGGGCGGGGCGCTCGCCCCCGACTCGGGCGTCAACTTCATGCTCGACCAGTGCCACAACATCGAGCCGAAGATCCCGGCGCAGATCCGCTCGGTCATGAACGTGCAGGAGGCGACGGCGAAGGCGCTGCTCGTGGACGCGGACGCGCTCGCGCAGGCGCAGCAGGACGGCGACGTCCTCGCCGCGAACGGGCTGCTCATGGACGCCTACAACACCGACGTGCGCCCGCTGCTCGCGGGGCTGCGCGAGTCGCAGGGGCTCGACCCCGACCCGCTGGGCGCGTACGCGCGCAGCGGCTACGCCGAGACGATCGTGGCCGGGCGCGTCGGTGGCGCGCAGGCCGGATGGGGAGCCTGACCGCCATGACGAGGAACCCGTCGCCCGCCGAGCAGCTCGTCGCGCGCTCGAACCGCCTGGGCGCCGACCCGCGCGTCACCAACTACGCCGGCGGCAACACCTCCGCGAAGGGCGTCGCGAGCGACCCGGTGACCGGCCAGGACGTCGAGCTGCTGTGGGTCAAGGGCTCCGGTGGCGACCTGGGCACGCTGACGGAGAAGAACCTCGCCGTGCTGCGGCTCGACCGCCTGCGCGCGCTCGTCGACGTCTACCCGGGCGTCGACCGCGAGGACGAGATGGTGGCGGCGTTCGACTACTGCCTGCACGGCAAGGGCGGTGCGGCGCCGTCGATCGACACGGCGATGCACGGCCTCGTCGACGCCGCGCACGTCGACCACCTGCACCCGGACGCGGGCATCGCGCTCGCGACGGCGGCGGACGGCGAGGCGCTGACGTCCGAGGTGTTCGGCGACCGCGTCGTGTGGGTGCCGTGGCGCCGGCCCGGCTTCCAGCTCGGCCTCGACATCGCCGAGATCAAGGAGAAGAACCCGCAGGCGATCGGGTGCGTGCTCGGCGGCCACGGCATCACCGCGTGGGGCGACACGTCGGACGAGGCGGAGGAGCGCTCGCTCGAGATCATCCGCACCGCGGAGCGGTTCATCGCGGAGCGCACGGCGGCGCTGGCCGCCGAGGGGCGCCACCCGTTCGGCGACGTCCGGCCCGGCTTCGAGGCGCTGCCCGAGGCCGAGCGGCGCGAGCGGGCCGCCGCCCTGGCGCCCGTCGTCCGCGGCCTGGCCTCGGCCGACCGGCCGCAGGTCGGCCACTTCACCGACTCCGAGGTCGTCCTCGACTTCACGGCCCGCGAGAAGCTCGCGCACCTCGCCGCGCTCGGCACGTCGTGCCCCGACCACTTCCTGCGCACCAAGGTCTCGCCGCTGGTCGTCGACCTGCCGGGCGACGCGCCGCTGGAGGACGTCGTCGCGCGCCTGCGGGAGCTGCACGCCGCCTACCGCGAGGCGTACGCCGCGTACTACGAGCGCAACGCCACCCCGGACAGCCCCGCGATCCGCGGCGCCGACCCGGCGATCGTGCTCGTGCCGGGCGTCGGCATGTTCTCGTTCGGCAAGGACAAGCAGACGGCGCGCGTCGCGGGCGAGTTCTACGTCAACGCGATCAACGTCATGCGCGGCGCCGAGGCGGTCAGCACGTACGCGCCGATCGACGAGGCGGAGAAGTTCCGCATCGAGTACTGGGCGCTCGAGGAGGCCAAGCTCCAGCGGATGCCGAAGCCCAAGCCGCTGGCCACGCGGATCGCGCTCGTCACGGGCGCCGGCTCGGGCATCGGCCGGGCCATCGCCGAGCGGCTCGCGGCCGAGGGCGCGTGCGTCGTGATCGCGGACGTGAACCTGGAGGGCGCGCAGGAGGTCGCGGACGCGCTCGGCGGGCCGGACGTGGCCGTCGCGGTGCACGCGGACGTCACGGACGAGGAGGCGGTGGCCGGCCTGGTCCGCGCCGCGAGCCTCGCGTTCGGCGGCGTCGACCTCGTCGTCAACAACGCCGGCCTGTCGATCTCCAAGCCGCTGCTCGAGACCACCGTGAAGGACTGGGACCTGCAGCACGACGTCATGGCGCGGGGCTCGTTCCTCGTCGCCCGCGAGGCGGCGCGCGCGATGGTCGCGCAGGGCATGGGCGGCGACATCGTCTACATCGCGTCGAAGAACTCGCTGTTCGCCGGCCCGAACAACATCGCGTACTCGGCGACCAAGGCGGATCAGGCGCACCAGGTGCGGCTGCTCGCGGCGGAGCTCGGCGAGCACGGCATCCGCGTCAACGGCGTGAACCCGGACGGCGTCGTGCGCGGGTCGGGCATCTTCGCCGGCGGCTGGGGCGCCAAGCGCGCCGCCGTCTACGGGGTGCCGGAGGAGAAGCTGGGCGAGTACTACGCGCAGCGCACGCTGCTGAAGAAGGAGGTCCTGCCGGAGCACGTCGCGGCGGCCGTCTTCGCGCTCACCGGCCCGGACCTCGTGCAGACCACCGGCCTGCACGTGCCCGTCGACTCCGGCGTCGCCGCCGCGTTCCTGCGCTGACGGTGGCGGACGTGACGAGCCGGCAGGGGGCGGCCTTCGCCGCCGTCGACCTCGGCGCGTCGAGCGGGCGCGTCATCGTCGGGCGCGTGCACGACGACGGCGACGGGCCGCGGGTCGACCTGCACGAGGTCAACCGGTTCCCGAACGGCCCGGTGCCGGTGCCCGTCACGGGGCCCGGCGCCGGGCGGACGACCCTCCACTGGGACGTGCTGGTCCTGTGGCGGGGGATCCTCGACGGCCTGCGGGCGGCGACGAGGGAGGCGGGGCCGCTCGCAGGCGTCGGGATCGACTCGTGGGCCGTCGACCACGGCCTGCTCGACGCCGACGGCGCGCTGCTCGGCAACCCGGTGCACTACCGGGACGCGCGCACCGACGGCGTGCCGGAGCGCGTCTTCCGGACCGTCCCGGCCCACGAGCTGTACGCGCGCACCGGCCTGCAGGTGCAGCCGTTCAACACGGTGTTCCAGCTGGTCGCGGCGCAGGGGACGGCGCAGCTCGACGCCGCCCGGCGCCTCCTGCTGATCCCCGACCTGCTCGGCGCGTGGCTCACGGGCGCGCAGGTCGCCGAGGTCACGAACGCGTCCACCACCGGCCTGCTCGACGCGAGCACCCGCACGTGGGCGACGGACCTCGCGGACCGGCTGGGCGTCGACGCGGCCCTGCTGCCGCCGCTGCGCGACGCGGGCGAGCTGCTGGGGCACGTCCGCCCGGAGCTCGCCGAGCAGCTCGGCCACCGCGCGCCGCTGCCCGTGTGGACGGTCGGCTCGCACGACACCGCGTCGGCCGTCGTCGCCGTGCCCGCCACCGGCGACGACTTCGCGTACGTGTCGTGCGGGACGTGGTCGCTGGTCGGCCTCGAGCTGCCCGCGCCCGTGCTCACGGAGGCCTCGCGCGCCGCGAACTTCACCAACGAGGCCGGCGTCGACGGCACCGTGCGGTACCTGAAGAACGTCATGGGCCTGTGGGTGCTCTCGGAGTCGCTGCGGACGTGGCACGAGGCCGGGCTGCCGGCGGAGCTGCCGGACCTGCTCGCGGCCGCGGCGCAGGTGCCGGGCCTGACGACCGTCGTCGACGTCGACGCCCCCGAGTTCCTGCCGCCGGGCGACATGCCCGCGCGCATCGCCGCCGCCGCGGCGCGCACCGGCCAGACGCCGCCGCAGTCCCAGGCCGAGACGGTCCGCTGCGTCCTCGACTCGCTCGCGCTCGCCTACCGGCGGGCCGTCCGGCAGGCGTGCGCGCTGTCCGGGCGGGACGCGTCCGTCGTGCACCTCGTCGGCGGCGGCGTGCGCAACACGCTGCTGTGCCGGCTCACCGCCGACGCCACCGGGCTGCCGGTGGTGGCCGGGCCGGTCGAGGGCGCCGCGCTCGGCAACGTGCTCGTGCAGGCGCGGGCCGCGGGCGTGCTCACCGGCTCGCTCGCGGACCTGCGGGCGGTGGGTGCGCGCGGTCTCGACCTCGTCCGGTACGAGCCGGACCCGGCCGCGGCCGCCCGGTGGGACGCCGCCGAGCGCCGGCTGTGGGGGGCGGGGGAGCGGACGCCGGTCCCGGCCTGAGACCGTCCGCCGGCACCGGGGCGGGTTGGGATCGCCGGCGGCCTGCACCCGGTCGGTCGTCGCCCGGTCGGGGCCCGCCCCGGCGTCCCCGGTGACGGGCGGTCGGCGGCTCCGCGAAGTCTCGGCCAACGCGTGGCGACGACCGGACGAACCGGACCACCCGGCGTGCGCCCGCCCGGATCATGTCTGCCGTGCCGACCGCCGCCCCCTCCCAGCCGACCCGCGCCCTCGCGCCCGCCCGCCTCGGCGAGGTCGCCGCGCCCGTGCAGGTCGTGTCCGCGCTCGACGTGATGAGCGACGTCGAGGTGCTGTTCCGCGCGCCGCAGCGCACCTGCGTCGTCGTCCACGACGCGCAGACCGGCGCCGTGGGGCTGCTCACCCGGCACCGCTACACCGAGGTGATGACGGGCCGGCTCGGCTACGGCCGCGCCGTGATGACCCGCCGCGAGGTCGGGCACGCCGCGGACTGGTCGCCGCTCGTGCTCGATGCCGGGACGAGCGTCGTCGACGCCGCGCGGGCCGCGATGGCGCGCGAGGCGGCCGTCCGCCACGACGACGTGCTCGTGCCCGGCCCGTCGTGGTCGGCGGCGTCCACGGCGGACCTCGTGCAGGCGCTGACCGGCGCCCTCGCCGACCGGGCCGCGCGCGACCCGCTGACCGGCGTGCTGTCCCGCGCCCACCTCGTCGCGACGGTGGAGACGTGGGCGGCCGACGCGGTCGCGGGCACCCGCCGGCGGCTCCTGCTCGTGGGTCTCGACGTCGACGGCATGGGGGACCTCAACGCGTCCGCCGGGTTCGGTGCCGGCGACGACGCGCTGCGCACGATCGCGTCCCGGCTGCGCGAGGCGGCCCCCGCCGGCTGCGTCGTCGGCCGCCTCGACGGCGACGCGTTCGGCGTGCTCGTGCTGCTGCCGGCCGTCTACGACGACCGCGCGGCGGAGCTGGCGGTCACGCTGCGCGAGCGGCTCGTGGGCGCGTGCGCGGGCGGGCCGGTGACGGTGCGCGGGACGACGTCGACGTCCCTGGCAGGCTGGGCGGACGCGAACCTGCTGCTCCTCGAGGTGGAGCGCGGCCTGCGCTCGGCGCCGCGCACCCCGTCGGGCCCGGCGTCGGACCTCCCGACCCGCGACCGCGCCTGACCCCCGCACCCGACCTCCGCACCTGCCTGCCGCCCCGGACCGCCGGCCCGCCCCCCGCGCCGAGGTCGCCGGTCCGGCGGTGACGTCGCCGGTCCGGGCAGGCGACCTCGCCACCGGACCGGCGACCTCGGC
>NZ_JBHUZW010000070.1:0-19283 GCF_042667215.1 Cellulomonas sp. NPDC057328
CCACCCCCCCTCGGGCCACCCGGCCGTCGTGCAGCACCACGCACCGCGACCGCTGCACGACGACCGGTTCGACGCCGGCACCGCGACCGCCGGGCGACGTCCGGTCGGCGACCGCAGCCGGCTTCCGACGAACCGGCCGTCGTGCAGCACCACGCACCGCGACCGCTGCACGACGACCGGTTCGACTCCGGCACCGCGACCACCGGCCGACACCCGGCGGAGACGGTCAGTCCGTGAACCGGCCGTCGTGCAACGGCGGTCGGTCGCGCCGGTGCAGGGCGGCCGGTTCCGCCTCGTCGGCCTGGGTCCGGGACTACGTCAGGCCGTCCCGGTCGCCGTGCGGCCGACCGGCCCGGCGGCGGTGCGGGCCGGCGCGGCGCGCCACGTGAGGACGGCGGCGGCGGCGGACACCGGCACCCAGATCATCCGCTCGGGCAACGACGGGGACGCGAGGTTCACCGCGCAGCCGACCACCAGCAGCGCCGTCGTCCCGCGCAGCACCGCCCGCCGCAGCCGCGGTCCACCGGCGCCGGCCGCCACCGCGGCGAGCGCCGCGTACACCGGGACCGCCACCGCGCTCGTCACGCGCAGCTCGTCGGGGAGCACCCCCGCGTGCCCGCCGCCGTAGGCCACCGCTCCCCACGGCGCACCCGCGGCCATCGCCAGCTGGAAGCCCGCCACACCCGTCAGCAGGGCCGCGGCCACGCGTCCTGCGCGCCGCTCCGTCTTCGTCGACCTCGTCATGGGCGCCATCTGACCATATCTGTCAGATATAGTCGAGAGGTGACCCGCCGCGCGCAGACCGACGTCGCCGTCCTCGGCGCACTCACCACCGCCCCCATGACCGGCTACGCGGTCCGCGCCTCGATCGTCGAGACGCTCGGGCACTTCTGGAGCGAGAGCTTCGGGCAGATCTACCCGACCCTGGCCCGCCTCACCGCCGACGGGCTCGTCGCCAAGGACGACGACGGGCGGTTCACCATCACGCCTGCGGGCCGCACCCGTCTGCGCGCCCGCCTCGCCGAGCCCTACGACGTCGGCCCGCCGCGCAACCCGCTGCTCCTCCGGCTGTTCTTCGGCCGCACGCTCGGCCCGGACGCGTGCCGCGCCCTGCTGCGCGACGCGGGCGCCCGGGCGACGGCCCAGCTGGCGGCGCTCGCGGCCGTGCGCGCGGAGGTCGCCGCCGAGCCGCCGTCGCCGGACCACCCGTACGGCCTGATCACGCTCGACTACGGCGAGCGCATGGCCCGCGCCCACCTGGAGTGGGTGGAGGCGTCGCTCGCCGCCCTCCCGCCCTGCCGGTGACCGCCGCGACCCGGCCGTCGCGCAGCACCAGCGGGCCGGGACGCTGCACGACGGCCGGTTCGGCACCCGAGACGACCGTCGTGACGACCGTCGCCGTTGCGGCTCCCGATCCGCCGCTCATCCGACCAACCGGCGGTTGCGCAGCACCACAGCCCGCGGACGCTGCACAACAGCCGGGTCGGCGGGTGCGGCGACGGTTGCCGGTGGCCGCGGCGGTTGCCGGTGGCGTCGACGGTTGCCGGTGGTGGCGGCCGGCCCATGACGTCAGCGGGTGCGGGTCGCCGCGCGGTGCTCGACCGCGACGACGGCGAGGGCCAGCAGCCCGGGGACCAGCACCGCGAGCGGCGCGAGCATCCACACGATGACGCCGCACAGCCCCATCGCCACGACGAGCAGCCCCGACCCGGCGAGGTCGTCGCCGGCGCGCGCACCGGCGTCGCGCATCACCTGCCGCCACGACGCGCCGCGCCGCCACCCGCCGGCGGCGCGCAGCAGCACGACGGCGAGCATCGCCGCGACCGCGAGCGACAGCACGAGCACGCCGGTGCCGCCGGGCAGCAGGCCTGTCCCGGCCACCGCGGTGTTGAACCACAGCAGCACCAGCAGCGCGAGCGACGCGAGCGCGTACGGCCACACCCCGCGCAGGGCCGCGACGAACTCGTGCCACAGGTCGACCACGCGGTCGGTCTCGCCGGTGAGGTGCCGGCGCACGTGGGCGGCGCCGGCGGCCAGCGCGGGCAGCACCGTGACGACCGGCAGGCTCAGCACGGACACACCCAGCCCCACGACGAGCACCTCGCTGAGCAGCCCGAACCGGCCGCCGCCGAACGCCGCGCGCCGCTCGGGCGCGGTGGGGTCCGGTGCGCGCGGGTCGCGGCGGGCGTCGTCGTCGGGCGCGTCGGTCGCGTCGGTCATGGGTCACAGCCTCACACGTCGGGATCGGTCGGCCGCACACGCACGACGGCCGGCCGGCGGCACCCCCCGGGCACCGCCGACCGGCCGCGGCCGTCGGGGCGGGTCAGCCCTTGAGGCCCTGCGTCGCGACGCCCTGCACGAGGTACCGCTGGAACACGAGGAAGAACAGCAGCACGGGCAGCAGCGCGAGCACGGCCATGGCCATCTGCGCGCCGTAGTCGGAGACGCTCGTCTGGTCGACGAACAGGCGCAGCGCGAGCGGCAGCGGGAACGTCTCGGGCGAGCTCAGGTAGATGAGCGGGCCGAAGAAGTCGTTCCACGACCAGATGAACGCGAAGATCGAGCTCGTCACGAGCGCGGGCTTCATGAGCGGCAGCATGATCGCGGTGAAGATGCGCACGTGCCCCGCGCCGTCGATGCGCGCGGCCTCGTCGAGCTCGCGCGGCAGGTTCCGCATGAACTGCACCATGAGGAACACGAAGAACGCCTCGGCGGCGAGGAACTTGCCGATGAGCAGCGGCACGTACGTGCCGACCAGGCCGAGCTGGTTGAAGACGATGTACTGCGGGATGATCACGACGTGGAACGGCAGCAGCAGCGTGCCGATCATGAGCGTGAAGAACAGCCCGCGCCCGGGGAAGTCGATCCGCGCGAACGCGTAGGCGCTGACCGAGCAGGACAGCGTGATGCCCACGACGGACCCCAGCGCCAGCAGCAGCGAGTTCAGGAAGAACTGCCAGAACGACACCCCGCCGATGCCGGCGAACGCCTTGACGAAGTTGTCGAGGGTCACCGTGGTCGGGAGGATGCTGACGGACCCGATGATCTCGCTCGACGGCTTGAGCGTGGACACGAACATCCACACCGCCGGGTACAGGATCACGGCGACGACGGCGAGCGACAGCACGTGGAACGCGAGCGAGCGCACGCGCCCGCGGGACTGGTTGCGGCGGCGCAGCTCGGCGGAGTGCTCCGCGGTCGGGAGGCCGTGGCGTCCCGACGTGGCCGGCGGCGTGGCCGGGGCGGTCGTGCTCACTTGGACTCCCCCGAGTAGTGCACCCACCGGTTCTGGGTGCGGAACATGACGAAGCTGATGGCACCGACGACGAGCACGAGGACCCAGGCCATCGCCGAGGCGTAGCCCATCTGGAAGTCCCGGAAGCCGCGGAAGTACAGGTACAGCGTGTAGAAGAGCGTGGACCGCGCGGGCCCGCCGGTGCCGGACGAGATGATGAACGCGGACGCGAAGATCTGGAACGCGTGGATGGTCTCGAGCAGCAGGTTGAAGAACAGCACCGGCGAGAGCATCGGCATGGTGATCCTGAGGAACTTGCGCACGGGTCCCGCGCCGTCCACCGCCGCGGCCTCGTAGAGCTCCGTCGGGATCTGCTTGAGCCCGGCGAGGAAGATCACCATCGGCGCACCGAACTGCCAGATGGTCAGCAGGATGAGCATCGGCATCGTGCGTGACGGGTCGCCGACCCAGCCGCCGGACGGCAGGCCGAGCACCTGCCCTGCGCGGTCCACGATGCCGTTGTCGATGAACATCGCCTTCCACACGATGGCGATGGAGACGCTCGCGCCGATGAGCGAGGGCGCGTAGAACGCCGACCGGTAGAAGCCCTGCCCGCGGCGGCTGTTGTTCAGCAGCATCGCGACCGCGAGGGCGGAGATCAGCTTGAGCGGCGTCCCGATCAGCGCGTACGTCGCGGTGACCTTCCAGGCCTGGATGTAGTTCGGGTCCTGGAAGAGCCGCTGGAAGTTGTCCAGGCCGACCCACTCCGGCGACGTGAACAGGTTGTAGTTCGTGAACGCCAGGTACAGCGACGCGACCATCGGGCCTGCGGTCAGCAGGAGGAACCCGAGGAGCCAGGGGGCGAGGAACGCGTAGCCGGCTCGGGTCTCGGCGGCCTTGCGGCGGCGCCGGATGGGCGACGGGGACGTGGCGGTCCGGGTCGCGCTCGCCTCGGCGGTGAGGGTCACGGTGCTTCCGATCTGTGGGGTGCGACGGTCGGGGGCCGTCGGGCCCCGGGCCCGCCCCGGTGCACGGGTGCGGGACCCGGGCGCCCCGGGCACGGGTGCCGGCGTCGGTGCCGGCGGTGCGGTCCGGGCCGCGCGCGGTGGCGCGACCCGGACCGGGGTCACATGGTGGCCATCTCCGCCTCGGCGAACCACTCGCTCGCGAACTGCTCGGGCGTGATGGTGCCGTAGTTGAGGTTCTCACCGAGCTCGAGCCACTTGGCCTCGATGGTGCCGAAGCCCTTGACGGGGATCGGGGTGGTCTCGGTGACCTGCTCGGCGACGGCCTCCTCGTACGCGATGACCTTGGCGTCGACGGAGCCCTCGGGCGCCTCGACGGCCGCGCGCTGCTCCTCGTCCGCGGGGACGCCCTTCGAGGTGCCGAAGATGGCGCCGACCTCGGGGTCGGTGAGCAGGAAGTTGACGAGCGTGGCGGCCGCGTCGGGCGCGTCGGAGTTCGCGCCGATCGAGTAGAGCATCGACGGCTTGAAGAACAGCGCCTTCTCGCCGGCCTCGACCGACGGGATCTGCGTGATCTCGAGGTTCTCGGTGCCCGAGTCGGCGACATAGCCGGCGAGGAAGTTGTCCCAGCTGATCTCGGACGCGGACTCGTTGACCGTGAAGCCGCCGAGCGGCTTGAGCGCGACGCCGCGCTCGACCGGGTACACCTGCTTGTCGGCGCGCAGGTCCGACGTCATCTCGAGGTACTCGATGACGTCGGCCTCGTCGAAGCCGAGCGTCCCGTCCTCCTCGAACGGCGTGACGCCCTTCTGCAGCAGGTACTGCACGAAGAACCAGAACGTGCCGGTGTAGTCGCCCCCGCCGTAGATCTGGTAGCCCTCGGGGGTCGTCTGGCCGGCGGACGAGACGGACGAGATGAACTCGTTGTACTCGTCGTAGGTGTACGTCTCCGCGTCGGGGAACTCGACGCCGACCTGCTCGAGCAGGTTCGGGTTGTAGAACATGCCGAGCGTGTTGGTCGACGTCGGGATGCCGATCGTCTTGCCGTCGAGCACGCCGGACTCGACGAGCGTCTCGTCGAAGCCCGAGGTGTCGATCGTGCCGTCCTCGAGGTACGGGGCGAGGTCGAGCAGCTGGCCGCTCTGGTTGAACTCGCGCAGGTAGGACAGGTCGAACTGCATGACGTCGGGCAGGTTGCGCCCGGCCGCCTCGGTGGACCGCTGGGTCCAGTAGTCGGGGAACGCCGCGAAGTTCGGGTTCACCGTGATGTGCGGGTACTCCTCGTTGAACAGCTCGAGGGCCTGCGTGTAGCGGGCGGCACGGTCGTCGTTGCCCCACCAGGTGAAGTCGATGGTGACGGGGGTGGTGTCGTCGCCACCGCCACCGGCAGCGGGCGAGGCCTCACCCCCGCTGCCGCCGCTGCACGCGGCGAGGCCGAGGGCGGCGACGGCGGCCAGGCCGCTGACCTTGAGGACGGATCGCTTCATTGCGGTGAGCCTCCTTGCTCGGGGTGAAAGCGCATTCCGCACGCTAGGTGCGCCGCTCCGGGGGTGTCAACGCTTCGCGATGAAACGTTACAATCCTGTGGTCCGGACCGGCAACCCACCCCTCGCGGCGGGCCGCCCGCGCGTCCGGGCTACCCTCCCGGGAGCCCTCCGGTTCCCCCTGCCCGACGACGCGCACCGAGGTGACCCATGACCCGCCGACAGCTCCCGAAGTGGTCCGAGCTGGCGCCGCTCCTGCAGCCCAAGCCGCTGCGGCTGGACCCGACGCGCCGGGCCCTCGAGGACGCCCTCACCATCGCCGACCTGCGCCGCGTCGCCAAGCGGCGGACGCCCCGGTCCGTCTTCGACTACACCGACGGTGCCGCCGAGGCCGAGATCACCCTGCGCCGCGCACGCCGCCTGTTCCGCGAGCTCGAGCTGCGGCCCTCGATCCTGCACGACGTCAGCCACGTCGACACCACGACCGAGTACCTCGGCCGGCCGTCCGCCCAGCCCTTCGCGCTCGCCCCCACCGGCTTCACGCGGATGATGCACCACGAGGGCGAGCGGGCCGTCGTGCGCGTCGCCGAGCGCCGCGACATCCCGTACGCGCTGTCGACCATGGGCACGACGTCCATCGAGGACGTCGCCGCCGCGGCGCCGGACGCGCGCAAGTGGTTCCAGCTGTACGTCTGGAAGGACCGCGGCGCCGGCGAGGACCTCATGGCCCGCGCCAAGGCCGCCGGCTACGAGGCGCTCATGCTCACGGTCGACGTGCCCGTCGCCGGCGCGCGCCTGCGCGACACCCGCAACGGCTTCTCGATCCCGCCGGCGCTCACGGTGAAGACGGTCGTGGACGCCGGCATGCACCCGGCCTGGTGGATCAACCTGCTGACCACCGAGCCGCTGACGTTCGCGTCCCTCAGCTCGTGGGGCGGCACGGTCGCGGACCTGCTCGACAAGCTGTTCGACCCGACCATGACGATCGCGGACCTCGAGTGGCTGCGCGCGTCGTGGGACGGGCCGCTCATCATCAAGGGCGTCCAGACGGTCGAGGACGCCCGCCGTGTCACCGACGCCGGCGCCGACGCGGTCGTGCTCTCCAACCACGGCGGCCGCCAGCTCGACAAGGCGCCCGTGCCGCTGCGCCTGCTGCCCGACGTCGTCGAGGCCGTCGGCGACCGCACCGAGGTGTGGGTCGACACGGGCATCACGAACGGGTCGGACGTCGTCGCGGCGCTCGCGCTGGGCGCGAGGGCCACGCTGGTGGGCCGTGCGTACCTGTACGGGCTCATGGCCGGTGGCGAGCGCGGCGTCGACCGGGCGGTCGAGATCCTGTCGCGCGAGGTGCGCCGGACCATGGCCCTGCTGGGCGTCAACGACGTGAGCCAGCTCGGCGAGCGGCACGTGCGCCTGCCCTGACCGCGGGCCCGCACCGCCCCGGTGGAGGCGGCGTCAGGGTGCGCCGTGCCACCGGACGGGAGCGCCCAGCGCGTCGACGAACGTGGCCGAGCGCTCCCACCGCCGCTCGACCGGCTCGTCGGCGTGCACGTGGCGGTAGATCGGCAGGCCGCGGATGCACAGGCCGTACTGCACCGTGCGCCCGCAGACCGTGCAGCGCAGGAAGTGCATCAGCGTGTAGCGGGTGTCGGACTCGAAGATGCGGTTGGTCTCCTCGAGCGGGCAGTCCGCGCGCAGCAGCACCATGCGGCCGTCGCGGACCGCGTCGAGCACGCGGTCCGTGGTGCGGAAGGGGTCGAGGTACGTCGACCCGTCCGGGAACGCCGCCGGCACCGGCAGGTCGTCGCAGGTGCACGTCTCGGTCTCGCTCTGCACGGTCGCACGGTAGCCGCAGCACGCCCGACGAGCCGGGCGCGACCGCCCGGCGCCGGCGGCAGCGTGGCCGACATCCCGCAATGAAACCTTTCACCGCTGGATCTGGAAAACGGTCTCCCCGCTAGCGTCCGGGACGCGACGCACCCTCCTGCGCCGCTTCTCGTCGAAGGGGACGTCATGAGACCACTCCGCGCAGGCGCCGCCGCGGCGGCACTCGCCACGGCCGTCACCGGCCTCGCGCTCGCACCCGCCGCGCAGGCCGCACCGGGCTGCCGGGTCACGTACGCGATCACCAACCAGTGGGGCGGCGGCTTCGGCGCGGACGTCCGCGTCGACAACCTCGGCGACGCGCTGGACGGGTGGACGCTGACCTGGCAGTTCGGTGCCGGCCAGACCGTCACGCAGGCGTGGAACGCCGTCGCGAGCCAGTCCGGCGCCGCCGTCACGGCGCGCAACGCCGGCTACAACGCCGCCCTGCCGAGCGGCGGCACCGTGAGCTTCGGCTTCAACGGCGCCTGGTCGGGCAGCAACCCGGTGCCCACGTCGTTCGCGCTGAACGGCACCGCGTGCACCGGCAGCGTCGCGCCGACCGCGTCACCGACCGCGTCCCCGACCGGCCAGCCGACGCAGACGCCGACGCCGACCCCCACCGCCGAGCCGACGTCGCAGCCCACCGCCCAGCCGACCACCGGCCCGAACCCGGCGCCCACGACGCCGACCGCCGGCGCCAAGCAGCTCGAGGACCTGGACCGCGGCCTCGTCTCGGTCCGCTCCGGCAACGGCAACCTCGTGCAGTGGCGCCTGCTCGGCTGGGAGGACCGCGCGACGGGCTTCCACGTGTACCGCGACGGCACGCGCGTCACGTCGTCGCCGGTCACCGACTCCACGAACTACCGCGACGAGGGCGCCCCCGCCGGTGCCCGTTACACGGTCCGCGCGGTCGTCGGTGGCGCCGAGCAGGCGCCGTCCGCGCCGTCGCTCATCTTCGCGAACGGCTACCTCGACGTGCCGGTCTCGCGGCCGTCGTCGAGCCACGTGATCAACGACGGCAGCGTCGGCGACCTCGACGGCGACGGCGACCTCGACATCGTCCTCAAGTGGGACCCGACCAACGCCAAGGACAACAGCCAGGCCGGCGCCACGGGCAACGTGTTCCTCGACGGCCTGCGGATGGACGGCACGCGGCTGTGGCGCATCGACCTGGGCCGCAACATCCGCGCCGGCGCCCACTACACGCAGTTCCAGGTGTACGACTACGACGGCGACGGCGTCTCCGAGGTCGCCGTCAAGACCGCCGACGGCGCCCGCTCCGGCACCGGCCAGGTGATCGGCGACGCGAACGCCGACCACCGCAACGGCGACGGCTACGTGCTGGCCGGGCCCGAGTACCTCACCGTGTTCCGGGGCGACACCGGCGCGATCGGCGCCACGGCCGACTACGTCCCGGCGCGCGGCAACGTCGGCTCGTGGGGCGACTCCTACGGCAACCGGGTCGACCGGTTCCTCGCCGGCACGGCGTACCTCGACGGTCAGCGGCCGTCCATCGTCATGGCGCGCGGCTACTACACGCGGGCGGTGGTCGTGGCGTGGGACTACCGCGACGGGCGCCTGACCCGCCGGTGGACGTTCGACTCGAGCAGCTCCGGCAACGGCGGCTACGCGGGGCAGGGCAACCACTCGCTGTCGGTCGCGGACGTCGACGGCGACGGGCGCGACGAGATCCTCTACGGCGCCGCGGCGATCGACGACGACGGGCGCGGCCTGTGGACCAACGGCACCGGGCACGGCGACGCCGGGCACGTGGGCGACCTCGTGCCGTCCCGGCCGGGGCTGGAGTACTTCAAGGTCACCGAGTCGTCGAACCAGCCGAACATGTGGGTCGCCGACGCGCGCACCGGGCAGACGCTGTGGCGCTCGCCGTCCGGTGACGACAACGGGCGCGGCGTGGCCGCGGACGTCTTCGCCGGCAGCCCCGGCGCCGAGGCGTGGTCGAACGCCGAGCCCGACCTGCGCAACGCCGCGAACGGCGCGGCGGTCGGCCGCAAGCCGTCGTCGGCGAACTTCCTCGCGTGGTGGGACGCCGACCCGGTGCGCGAGCTGCTCGACGGCACGCGCATCGACAAGTACGGCACCGGCGGCGACACGCGCCTGCTCACCGGCGCGTCCGTGCGGTCGAACAACGGCACGAAGTCCACGCCCGTGCTGTCGGGCGACATCCTCGGCGACTGGCGGGAAGAGGTGATCTGGGCGCGGTCGGACGAGGCCGCGCTGCGGATCTACGCGACCCCGAACCGCACGTCGCTGCGGGTGCCGACGCTCCTGCACGACCCGATGTACCGCGTCGCGCTGGCCTGGCAGAACACCGCGTACAACCAGCCGCCGCACCCGTCGTTCCCGCTGGGCGACCCGTTCGTCGCGCCGCCGCAGCAGCGGCTGTACGTGCGCTGACCCACGGGCCGGAGGTGCCCGCGCCGACCTCGGTGCGGGTGCGACCGCGGTGCCCGGCCGTCCGTCGGCCGGGCACCGCGTCGGTGCGGGCGTGCGTGCGTCCGTGCGTCCGTGCCGGCGTCCGTGCGTGCGTGCGCCCGTTCCGGATGCCGGTCGGCCCGCCGGTGCCTAGCGTCGGCGGCATGCGCAAGGGGCAGAAGGTCAGCTGGAACACGTCGCAGGGCCGCACCCACGGCAGGACGGTGGAGCGGCGCACCGAGGACTTCACGTTCGACGGGCAGCAGTTCCGCGCGTCGTCCGACGACCCGTACTGGATCGTCGAGTCGGAGAAGAGCGGCAAGCAGGCGGCCCACAAGGAGTCGTCGCTGGACGCGGAGGACTGACCGCCCGCCGTCCCCGGCCCGCGCTCCGGCCCCCCACCGTCGCCCCTCCTCGCCGAGCTCGCCTCTCCCGCGGCGAGGTCGCCTGCCCGACCCGGCGACCTCGGCACCGAGGAGGCGAACTCGGCGCGGGGGTGGGGGCGGGGAGGTGTGGGGCCGGTGGGCCGGGTCGGACGGTCGGGGCCGGGTCGCACGGCCGAGGCCGGGTCGGACGGTCGGGGCCGGGTCGGACGGCCGAGGCCGGGACGGCGGAGGGCGGCGCGTCAGGTGGCCGGGACCGCCGCCGGGGCCGCCCACGGTGCGCCGACCGCGCCGAAGCCCGCGCCGCGCTCGGCGACCGCGGCGCACCACGCCTCGACGTCGGCGACGACGGGGTGCGCGTCCTGCCCCGCGCCGACCCACGTGACGAGCTCCTCGGGGACCGGCCGCGGGTCCGGCGCGGTGCGCACGGCCTCGAGCACGGCCATGAACGCGCCCGTCGCGGTGACGTCGCAGCGCAGGCGCGCCGCCGGGTCGCGGCGCGCGTCGAGCAGGTCGGCGAGCAGGTCGCGGCGCCCGGTGCGGATGGTGCGCGTGCCGCGGGCGGTCCGGACGTCGAGCTCGTCGCGCTCGTAGCGCAGCGTCGCCTCGCCGGCGGTGCCGCGCACGACCACCGTCGCGGGCCGGCGTTCCGCCGCGCACAGCGTGAGCCCGGCGGCCACCGTCCGCCCCCCGGCGGTCGTGACCACGACCGACGACGTGTCGTCCGCCTCGATCGGGTGCGCGTGGAACAGCTCGAGGTCCACGGCCGTCACGTCCTCGACGCGCGTCGCGCCCGCCACCTTGAGCGCCGTCGCGACGGCGTGCGCGAGCGGGTTGGTCACGACGCCGTCCACCACGGGCACGCCGTCGAGCGACCGGCGTCCCGCCCACGCCGCGCGGGCGTAGTACGACCGCGGCCGCACCCACGTGCCGACGGCGCCGACGGTCGTGACGTCGCCGAGCTCGCCCGACGCGACGAGGCGCGCGAGCTCGTCGGCGGCACCGGACCCGAACGTCTGGAACCCGACCTGGCAGCGCCGCCCGGTGGCGCGCACGACCTCGAGGAGCTCGACGTGCTCGGCGAGCGTCGCGACGGTGGGCTTCTCCAGCAGCACGTCGCAGCCGGCCCGCAGCGCGGCCGATGCGAGCGGCAGGTGCGTGTGGATGGGCGTCGAGAGGACGACGACGTCGGGCGGGGCGTCGGCGAGCAGCGCGTCGAGGTCGGGGTACCAGCGTGCGTCGGCGGGCACGAGCGGGCCGCCCCCGTCGGCGTCCGGCGCGGTCAGCGCGGTGCCGGCGACGGGCCGCGGGTCGACGACGGCCGACAGCCGCGCGCGCCCGGCGGCGGCCAGCGCGCGCACGGTCCGCAGGTGGGACGCCCCGTGGCCGTGCACGCCGACGACGGCGACGTCGGGCACGTCCGCCGGGCCGGGCCCCACCGGCTCCGTGCTCACGCCCACGCCCGCACCGCCAGCTCCGCCGCCTCGTCGGCGCCGAGCGCCCGGTCGACGAGCACGGCCGCGAGGCCCGCCTCGAGCGTGCCGCCGGCCGGCACGTGCGTCACGGCGTCCCACGCGAGCGCCGGCCCGGCGCCCGGGTACTCCGCGACGCGCACGAACCACGGCCGCAGCTGGTCCGGCGGCTGCACGAGCAGCAGCGTCGCGGACGCCAGCTCGCGCCGCTGCACGAACGCGAGCCACGGCGAGCGCGACCCGTGCACGGCCTGCTCCCCGGCGAGCCCCTCGCCCAGCACGGACGTCGAGTCAGCGGCCGCGAGCCGCCAGAACAGGCCGCCGTACCCGGCCTGCGGCCGCCCGTTCGTCGCGGGGCTCTCGATCCGCAGGTCGCCGTGCTCGGCGTGCAGGGTGCTCGACCAGCGCAGCAGCCACGCGTGCGCGTCGGGCCACGGGTGCGCCTCGAGCGTGCGGTCCTCCCGCAGCAGCGGCGCGTCGTGCTCGTCGAGCCACGCGACGTCCTCGACGAGCGCGCCGCCGGCGACGCGCCGCGAGCGCGGCACCTGCCGGCCGTGGTTGCGCAGCAGCGTCGGTCCCTCGTCGCGCAGGAACGTCCGCCCGCCCCAGTACGACGTGCCGTTGACCACCGGGACGGCGAACGACAGCCCGTAGTGGTGGCGGTGGTCGACGGGGCTGACGTCGGTCAGCGCGGTGCCGGCGGCGGTGTGCACCGGGTGCAGGTACGGGCGCGGCGCGTGCACGGGCGGCAGGTCCGCGCCGGTGACGTACCGCGCGAGCGGCAGCTCGCCGTGGTGGGCGGCGGCCGACGCCCCGACGAGCTCCGCGGTCGCCTCGGCGGCGGGCACGCCGGGCGCGAGCCGCCACGCGACGTCGCGCAGCGGGTCGGCGACGGCCTGCGGGACGCCGTCGTCGGTGGTGCGCGCGAGCCGCACGGACGGCGGGACGGGGCCCGAGCTCGCGCGGACGGCGAGGGTCGGGCGGATGGGGGCGGGGTCCTGCACGGGGTCTCCTCCCGCCAGGACGGGGCGCAGGTGCTCCCACGCCAGCCGCCCCAGCTCGGACTGGGGCACGGCCGCCGTCGTCAGCGACGGGGTCGCGAAGCGGGCCAGCTCGATGTCGTCGAAGCCGACGATGGACAGGTCGCCGGGCACGGCCACGCCCAGCTCGTTGAGGCGGGCCAGCAGCCCGAACGCGACGAGGTCGTTGTAGGCGACGACGGCGGTGGGGCGCGCGGCCAGCACGTCGCCGGCCACCGCGTACCCGGCCTCGACGGTGGCGCCCGCGGGCATCTCCGACAGGCGCACGCCCGACCGGTGCGCGGCGGCGGCCCGCAGCGCCTCGAGCCGGCGCAGGTGGGACGCGCTCTCCGGCGGCCCCGCCAGGTACAGCAGGTGCCGGTGCCCGAGCCCGAGCAGGTGGTCGACGATCTGGCCGATGCCGTCGGCGTAGTCGATCTCGAGCGTGGGCGTCGTGCCGTCGGGGGCGCGGTTGACGACGACGGCCGGCCGGACCTGCGGCAGCAGGGCGCGCAGCGCGCGCTCCGGCATGCGCGGGGAGACCAGGACGAGCGCGTCGCAGCGCATGCGCGCGTCGACGACCACCCGCTCCTCGTCGCCGGCGTGCTCGGCGGTGTCGGCGACGAGGATGCGGTACCCGGCCTCCGCGGCGGCACCGGCGACGCCGCGCAGCACCTGCTGGAACATGGGGTTGGCGAGGTCGGGGACGACCACGGCGACGGTCTCGGTGCGCCCGAGCGAGAGGCTGCGGGCGACGTTGCTGGGCCGGTACCGCAGGCGCTCGGCGACCTCCTTGACGCGCGCGGCCAGCTCGGCGTCGACCGTGTCGCGGCCGTTCATCACGCGCGAGACGGTGGCGCGGGACACGCCGGCAGCCGTGGCCACCTCGGCGATCGTCGTGGCGCCGCGCGGCCAGCGGGTGTGCGGCCGTTCTGTGGGCACGTGCGGCCTCCTGCTCGCTCCGGCGGGGTCTCGCCGCTCGCGTCCTCATCGACGCGTGAGGGCCCCCCGCTCGTCCGGACCATACACCACGGGAAACCGGTTCCCAATGCCCGCCGTGCGTGCTAGCGTCCCTGCCGGGAACCGGTTTCCGCCCGTCGTCCGATCGCTCGGGCGGCGGGACCGGCGGCCGGGGACCCCGAGGCCTCCCGTGCGACGACGCGCGGGAGTCACGCCGAGCACGAAGAGGTGATCGACGATGTCCGTGGTCTCCGAGCTGCGCCGCACGGCGCGCTCAGGCCCCAGCCGTGCGCCCGGGCGCGCGCCGCTGCGCCGCGGTGACGGCCGCGCCGCGGCCCTCTTCCTCGCGCCGTGGTTCGCCGGCCTCGCGCTGGTCACCGTGGGCCCGATGGTGGCGTCGGCCTACCTGTCGTTCACCGACTACAGCCTGCTGGCACCGCCCGAGTGGGTCGGCCTCGACAACTTCGCGCGGATGCTCGAGGACGCACGCCTGCACAACGCGCTGCGCGTCACCTTCACGTACGTGCTCGTCGGCGTCCCGCTGCAGCTCGTCGTGGCCCTCGGGCTCGCGCTGCTGCTCGACCGCGGCATGCGCGGCCTGCCGTTCTACCGGTCGGTGTTCTACCTGCCCTCGCTGCTCGGCGGCTCCGTCGCCATCGCGATCCTGTGGCGCCAGGTGTTCGGCGTCGAGGGGCTCGTGAACGCGTTCCTCGCGTTCTTCAACGTGCCGGGGCGGGGCTGGGTGTCCGACCCCGACACGGCGCTCGGCACGCTCGTCATCCTGCACGTGTGGACGTTCGGCGCGCCGATGATCATCTTCCTCGCCGGCCTGCGGCAGATCCCGCAGATGTACTACGAGGCCGCCGCCATCGACGGCGCCGGGCGCGTGCGGCAGTTCCTGCACATCACGCTGCCGCTGCTCACGCCGATCGTGTTCTTCAACCTCGTGCTGCAGGTGATCGGCGCGTTCCAGTCGTTCACGCAGGCGTTCGTCGTCAGCGGCGGCACCGGCGGCCCGGCCGACTCGACGATGTTCTACACGCTGTACCTGTACCAGCGCGGTTTCACGGCCTTCGACATGGGGTACGCGTCCGCGATGGCGTGGCTGCTCGTGCTGATCGTCGCCGCGCTCACGGCGATCAACTTCGTCGCCTCCAAGTTCTGGGTCTTCTACGATGACTGAGGTCCGCGTGCGCACCGAACCGGCCGCCCCGTCCGCCGCCACCCCCGCCCCGGGCACGCTCGCCGCCCGCACCAGCGCCCTCGCCGCCGAGGCCGGGACGCCCCACCGCCGCTCGCCGTGGCCCGCACGGACGCGCGCCGTGCTCAAGCACCTCGGCCTGATCGCCCTCGCGGTCGTGATGATCTACCCGCTGATCTGGCTGCTCGCCAGCTCGATCAAGCCGACGGAGATCATCTTCCGCGACCTGTCGCTGATCCCCAGCGAGCTCGCGCTGACGAACTACACCGAGGGCTGGAACGCGCTCGCCCGGCCGTTCGGGCACTACCTGATGAACTCGGCGATCGTCGTGCTCGGCTCGCTCGTGGGCAACCTCATCGCCTGCTCGATGGCCGCCTACGCGTTCGCGCGGCTCGAGTTCCGCGGCCGCAAGCTGTGGTTCGCGATCATGCTCATGTCGATCATGCTGCCGATCCACGTGATCATCGTCCCGCAGTACATCCTGTTCGCGCAGGTGGGCTGGATCAACACGTTCTGGCCGCTCATCGTGCCGAAGCTGCTCGCCACCGACGCGTTCTTCGTGTTCCTCATGGTGCAGTTCTTCCGCGGCATCCCGCGCGAGCTCGACGAGGCCGCGCGGCTCGACGGCTGCGGCCACGGGCGCATCTACGCGCGGATCATGCTGCCCCTCGCGCTGCCGGCGCTGGCCACCACGGCGATCTTCACGTTCATCTGGACGTGGAACGACTTCTTCAGCCAGCTCATCTTCCTCACCAAGCCCGACATGCACACCGCGCCCGTCGCGCTGCGCACCTTCCTCGACTCCACGGGCCAGAGCTCGTGGGGCCCGATGTTCGCGATGTCGATCGTCTCGATCATCCCCGTGTTCCTGGCCTTCCTGTTCGGCCAGAAGTACCTCGTCAAGGGCATCGCCACGACCGGCATCAAGTAGCCCCTGCACGCGCACCACCAGCACCGCGGTCAGCACCTCCCCCACCCCCTGCACGGACACCGCCGTCCTGCTCAACCCGAGGAGAGCCATGCGCACCCCCACCCACCGTCGTCGCCTGCTGCGCACCGGAGCGCTGCTGGCGGCCGGAGCCCTCGTCCTGACGGCCTGCGCCGGCACCTCCGGCGGCGACGCCGGCGGCGCCGCGACCGGCGACGGCGGCGGCTCGGACGAGCCCGTCACGATCCGCTGGTCGTGGTGGGGCTCCGACTCCCGGCACGCGCTGACCCAGGAGGTCATCGACGCGTTCGAGGAGAAGTACCCGCACATCACCGTCGAGGCCGACTACACCGACTGGACCAGCTACTTCGACAAGCTGTCCGTCGCCGTGGCCGGCGGCGACGCCCCGGACGTCATCACGCAGGAGGAGCGGTTCCTCGCCGACTACGCCGCGCGGGGCGTGCTCGCCGACGTCAACGAGCTCGACGTCGACACCTCGAAGATCGACGAGAACGTGCTGGCCTCCGGGACGATCGACGACCAGCTCGTCGGCGTCGCGAGCGGCGTCAACGTCTACTCGGTCGTCGCCGACCCGCAGGCGTTCGCCGACGCGGGCGTCGAGATGCCCGACGACACCACGTGGACGTGGGACGACTACGTCGCGATCGCGAACGAGATCACCGCGAAGTCGGGCGGCGCGATCGTCGGTGCCCAGGACTACGGCTTCAACGAGCCCGGCTTCTCCATCTTCGCCCGCCAGCGGGGCGAGCAGCTGTACACCGAGGACGGCACGCTCGGCTTCGAGCCCGAGACGATGGCCGAGTGGTGGCAGCACTCGCTCGACCTGCAGGCCGGTGGCGGCACGCCCGCCGCGGCGACGTCCGTCGAGATCGACGCCGCCGGGCCCGAGCAGTCGCTCGTGGCCACGAACAAGGGCGCCATGGCGTGGTTCTGGTCGAACCAGCTGAGCGCGATCCAGAGCGCGTCGGGCCGCCCGCTGCAGCTGCTGCGCGTGCCCGGCGAGACCGAGGGCGAGCGCACCGGCATGTACTTCAAGCCGGCGATGTACTACTCGATCTCGGCGCGGTCCGAGCACCCGGAGGAGGCGGCGCTGCTCGTCGACTTCCTGCTCAACGACACGGCGGCCGGCGAGATCCTGCTGTCCGACCGCGGCCTGCCCGCCAACACCGAGGTCCGCGCCGCGGTGCAGGACCAGTTCGCCGAGACCGACAAGCTCGCCGCCGAGTTCCTCGCGGACCTCGAGGACGAGATCGTGGACGGCCCGGCCGTGCCGCCCGTGGGCGCCGGCCAGGTCGCGGAGATCATCCGCCGCGTCAACCAGGAGGTGCTGTTCGGCTCCCTGACGCCGCAGCAGGCGGCGGAGCAGTTCATCAGCGAGACCGAGGCCTCGATCGGCTGAGGCGTCCCGGGCCGGTGTGCTGACCGGCCCGGACGAGGCAGGGACCACGACGGCCCCGGTGCTCCGGCACCGGGGCCGTCGTCGCGCACGGGGCTCCCGCAGCCCTGTCTCGCGCGGCGAACCGGTCGTCGTGCAGCGGTCGCATCCCGCGGTGCTGCACGACGGCCGGGTCGGCGCCGGCCGGGAGGGCGGTCGAGCCGGGTGGCCACCGGCGGTGGGTGTGCGCGGTGGGGTGTGCGCGGTGGCGGGTGCGTGGCAGGCTCGGCCCGTCCGACGGGTCACGGGGAGGTGCGGTGGACGGTCACGGGCCGGTGCGGCCGCCGGCGGCGGCGTTCGCGTTCGCCAACGGGTTCGTCGACGTCGTCGCGACCCTGCCCACGGGCACCCGGATCGCGACCGCCGGCCGGTGCGGGGGCATGTCGTACGCGTCCCTCGACCACCTGCGCGCGGGCCGGCCGGTGCCGCACTGGCCCGCGCGCCTGTTCGCGCCCGGGCGCGTCCCGCCGGACGGTCACCTCGTGGCCGACCTGGTGCGGCGTCGGCAGCTCGACTCGTTCGCCTCGTGGTCGGCGCTGCGGTTCCTCACGTGGTGCGTGCTCCCCGACGACGACCGCGGACCGCTGCACGGGGTCCGCACCCTCACGTGCGCGGAAGTCCCGGGGATCCTCGGCGCGCTGACCGCCGGGCGGCCCGTCGTGCTCGGGCTCGTCGTCGCCCGGGACGTCCTGCGGGCCGGCGACAACCACCAGGTGGTCGCGCACGCGCACGACCGCGACGAGGGCGGGCGACTGCGCCTGCACGTCCTCGACCCGAACCACCCCGGCGAGGACGTCACGCTCGTCGACACGGGCACCGGCTGGCGCGGCTCCGACGGGCGGACGTGGCGCGGCCTGTTCCTGCACGCCTACGCCGCGCGGCGGCCCCCGGCGCTGCCGAGCGCGTCCCGCCGGCCGTCGGCACCCGTGCGGGACGGCGACGCCGTGGGCCTGCTGCACGTGGCGAGCGGCCGCGCGCTCGCCGGGCACGGCACGGCGGCGGTCGTGGTGGCGCACGACGTGCCGGCATGGGTGGTCGAGGTGGTGCCCCCGGACGACGGGACGACGACGGCCGACGCGACGACGACGGACGCGGCGACGGCGACGGACGCGGCGACGGCGATGGCGACGGCGACGGCGACGACGCCGGACGCGGCGACGGCGACGGACGCGGCGACGGCGCCTGCGACGGACGCGGTGCCGGCGACGGACCCGGCGCGGGTCAGCCGGGCGGGGTCGGGCGCGGCGTGGACCGCCGCGACGGCGCGCCCGGTGGTGGACGGCGACCGCGTGCGGCTGCGGCAGGCCGGCGGCGGGGAGGTCCTGGCCCTGGCACCGACCGGTCCCGCCCTGGCGCGCGACGCCGACGACGTGTGGCGGGTCGACGTCGACGGCGGCGGACGCTGGCGCGCCGGCGCGCGTGTGCGGCTCGTGCACGTGGGCAGCGGCGGGGCGCTGCGCGTCCCGCGCGGGCGGACCGCGCGCCTGCCCGTCACCGCGGACGCCGCCGCGGACGACCGCACGTGGTGGACGGTCGCCGACGACGCGTGCACGGCGACGCCCACCGGCACGACGCCGCCCACGGGCACGACGTCGCCCACGGACTGACCCGTCACGACGGCCCTCGCCGCGCGAGCTCCGCGTCGCGGCCCGTCACCCCGGCCACGACCGTCGACCCCCGGGTCAACCGCGCCCGTCCTGCCCACCGGGACGCACGCGCTGCGACCCCGCGATCGTGCAGCGTCCCACCGCCGGAAGCCCCACGATCACGGGTTCGGCGCCCGGCCGTCCCACCCCGGACCGATCGCGACGGCGACGTGAGCGCGGCGGCCGGCGGCCGGCGTGCACGGCGCACGGACGGCCCGGCACAGGGCCGGGC
>NZ_JBHUZW010000071.1:0-19108 GCF_042667215.1 Cellulomonas sp. NPDC057328
GCTGGCGCCCGCGCGCGTCGCGCCGGCCGTCGCGCGCGGGGTCGCCGCCGCGCTCGCCGCCGGGACCGCCCGTGCGGCGGCCGCGTCCGTCGGCGCTCACGACGCCTCCCCCGCGACGGCGCCGGCGCTCGCGCCCGACGGCGCGCGGCCGTCGACGCCGAGCACCGTGCCGGCTGCGGGCCGGGCGCCGCGCGCCCAGTCGGCCGCCGTCATCGGCCGCCGGCCGGTCGGGACGACCTCGCCGAGCCGCACCGCGCCGGACCCCGTGCCCACGAGGACCTCCTGCTTCGTCGCGCGCAGCTCGCCGGGCGCCAGGTCGGTGACGTCGGGCACCGGGACGACGGGACCGAGGCCGAGGCGCGCCCCGTCGGGCAGCGTGGTCCAGGCGCCGGGCGCGGGCGTGCACCCGCGGACGCGCCGGTCGACGACGTGCGCCGGGTGCCACCAGCGGACCCGCGCGTCCTCGGGGCCGAGCTTCGGGGCGTGGCTGACCCCGTCCGCGGGCTGCGGCACGGGCGCCAGCGCGCCGTCCTCGATGCCGTCGAGCGTGCGCACGAGCAGCTCGGCGCCCGCGACGGCGAGCCGGTCGAGCAGGTCGCCGGACGTGTCCCGCGGGCGGACCACCTCGGTGAGCGTCCCGAACACCGGGCCGGTGTCGAGGCCCTCCTCGAGCCGGAACGTCGACGCACCGGTCACCTCGTCGCCCGCCATGAGGGCGTGCTGCACCGGCGCGGCGCCGCGCCACGCCGGCAGCACCGAGAAGTGCAGGTTCACCCAGCCGTGCCGCGGCACCGCGAGCAGGTCCGGCGGCACGAGCACGCCGTACGCCACGACCGGCGCCGCGTCGACGTCGAGCGCGGCGATCTCGGCGCGCGCCGCGTCGTCGCGCAGGGTGCGCGGGGTGAGCACGGGGATGCCGTGCGCGCGCGCCGCCGCGGCCACCGGCGACGGCGTGAGCGTGCGGCCGCGGCCCACGCGGGCGTCCGGGCGCGAGAGCACCGCGACCACCTCGTGCCGGGACGCGAGCAGGGCCTCGAGGGACGGCACGGCGGGCGCCGGGCTCCCGGCGAACAGCAGACGCATGGGCCCGATCCTAGGTGCCGCCCGGCGGCCGGCCCGCGGCGGGGTCGCGTCCGGCCGCGCCGGGGCACCGTGCCCGCGTGCCGTGCCCGCGGCCCGTGCCCGACGGTCCGGGCGCCGGGGGTCAGCCGACGTCCGCCGGGTCCACCTCGACGCGGACGGCGCCGCCCTCGCGCCGCGCGCTGCGGACGGCGACGGACGCGGCGACGGCGTGCGCGAGTGCGCGCCCCGCAGGCACCGGCACGCGCAGCAGGGCGCGGACCTCGGGGTCGAGCGTCGGGCTCCCGTCGACGGCGTCGACCGGCACGGGGCCGAGGACCTCGAGGTCCGGCACGTCGACGCGCGCGAGCACCGCGCCGACCGCGTCACGGGCGCCCGTCACCGCGGCGACCCGCACCGCGGGCGGCAGCCGCAGCTCCGCCCGCTCGGCGAGCTCGCGCGAGGCCAGGCCCGCCGGGTCCCACCGGACGAGCGCCTGCGTCGGCCGCACGAGCCCGTCGCCGACGAGCAGCACCTGCCCGCCCTCGGCCGCGGGACGCACCAGCGCCGCGGCGGCGAGCCACCGCCGCAGCGCGTCCGGCTCGGCACCCAGCCGGCTGCCCGCGCTGGCCACGGCGGCGTCGAGCAGGACGGCGGCCGCGTACCCGGACGGCGCGTCGGGTTCCGCGCCCGGCGTCGCCACGACGAGCGCGGGACGGTCGGGGACGCTCGCCAGGACGCCGCCGGCGGCGCGCGCGCCCGAGACCCGGACGGTGGCGCCGGGGAACGCGCGCCCCAGCTCCTCCGCGGTCCGCTCCGACCCCACGCGCACCGAGCGGAGCGCGGTGGCGTCGCACTCGCCGCACCGCCAGCCCGTCGCCAGGCGTCCGCACCAGCCGCACGACGGCGTCGTCGACCCCCGCGTCAGGCCGAGCGGGCCGTGGCACGCGGTGCAGCGCGCGCTCGCGCGGCAGCGCCCGCACGCCAGCACGGGCACGTACCCCGCGCGCGGCGTCTGCACGAGCACGGGTCCCGCGGCGAGCGCGTCCTTCATGGCGCGCCACGCCGGGCCGGGCAGCCGGGCGGCCGCGGCGGGGCCCTCGCGGGCGAGCTCGACCGACGTCAGCGCCCGCACCCGCGGGGTCGACCCGCGGACCACCGCGCGCTCGGCCGCGACCTCGCGCGCCCAGCCCGTCTCGACGAGGTGCTGCGCCTCGACCGTGCGGCCGTGCGCCCCGACGAGCAGCGCGCAGCCCTCGAGCTCGGACCGCAGCGCGAGCACCTCGCGCACGTGCGGGTAGGGCGCGCGCGGCTCGGCGTGCTGCCCGTCGCCGTCGTCCCACACCACCGCGAGCCCGAGGTCGGCGACGGGGGCGAACGCCGATGCCCGCGTGCCGACCACGACCCGCGCCGTGCCGCGGAGCGCCGCGAGGAACGCGCGGTAGCGGGCCGCCGGCCCGTCATCCGCCACGAGGCGCGCCACCGGGCCGCCGTCGGCGACGCCCGCCAGTCCCGCCTCGGCCAGCGCCGCGCACACGCGGTCCACGTCGCGGGCGTCCGGCAGCACGACGAGCGCGCCGCGTCCGCCCGCGAGGGACGCCGCCACCGCCTGCGCCACCGCGGCGGCCCACCGGTGCTCCCCCACGGCGGTCAGCGCGGACCACACGGCACGCGGGGCGCCGCCCGCCGTGACGTGCCGGCAGAACGCCGGCCCGCCGCGGTACGGGGCCCACGCGGTGGGCTCGGGGGCGGCCGGCGCGACGGTGCCGGACGGCGGCCCGTCGGCGGACCCGATCGGGTCGCCCGACCCGATCACGTCGGCGTCGCCCGGCGCAGGAGCCTCGTGCCCGGCGGTCGTCCCTCCCGGCGTCGTCACCTCGGTCCTGCGCTCCCCCTCCACGCGGGCGTGCCGGGGCGGGATCGCGAGCCGCAGCACGTCGGCGAGCGTCCCCGCCCACCGGTCGGCGACGGCACGCGCGAGGCGGGCGACGGCGGGCGTGAGCACGGGCTCGGACGACACGACGCGGCGCAGCGGCAGCAGTCGTCCCGTGTGCTCGGCGTCGGCCACGCGCTCGAGGAGCCAGCCGTCGACGTCCTGACCGGCGAACCGCACCTTGACGCGCACGCCGGGACGCGCCGTCGCGTCGAGCGACTCGGGCACGAGGTACTCGAACGTGCGGTCCAGGTGCGGCGGCGCCAGGTCGACGCACACGCGTGCCACCGGCAGCGAGGCCGCCGGCGTGAGGGACGGCGGCGTGCGCGGGCGGCGGCGCGGCGCGGGCACGGCGAGACCGGCGAGCGTCGGCTGCTCGGGCTCGGTCGGTGCGCTCACGTGCGCCATCCCACCACGGCCGGCTCGCCTCCCGGCGTCGCCGGCCGTCGCCCTGTGGACGCCGGCCGACGGACGGGCGCGGGCGTCAGCCGACCGCCGACAGCAGGTCGGCGGTGCGGTCCGTGCGCTCCCACGTGAACTCGGGCAGCTCGCGGCCGAAGTGGCCGTACGCGGCCGTGCGCCGGTACACCGGGCGCAGCAGGTCCAGGTCGCGGATGATCGCCGCCGGGCGCAGGTCGAAGACCTCGCGGATCGCCGCGGTCAGGCGCTCGACGGGGACCGTGCCCGTGCCGAACGTCTCGACGTACAGGCCCACCGGGTGCGCCTTGCCGATCGCGTACGCGACCTGCACCTCGCAGCGGCGCGCGAGACCCGCGGCGACGACGTTCTTGGCGACCCAGCGCATCGCGTACGCCGCGGAGCGGTCGACCTTCGACGGGTCCTTGCCGGAGAACGCGCCGCCGCCGTGGCGCGCCATGCCGCCGTACGTGTCGACGATGATCTTGCGGCCGGTGAGGCCCGCGTCGCCCTGCGGACCGCCGACGACGAACTGGCCCGTCGGGTTGACGAGCAGGCGGTGCGCCGAGACGTCGAGCTCGACTCCCTCGAGGACCGGCCGCACGACGAGCTCGGCGACGTCGCGCGCCAGCGTCTGCTCGAGCACGTCGGGCTCGTGCTGCGTCGACAGGACGACGGTGTCGAGCGCGACGGGGCGGTCGCCCTCGTAGCCGACGGTGACCTGCGTCTTGCCGTCGGGGCGCAGCCCCGGCAGCGAGCCGTCCTTGCGCACGGCGGCGAGCTGCTCCGCGAGGCGGTGCGCGAGCCAGATCGGCAGGGGCAGGAGCGAGGGCGTCTCGTCGCTGGCGTACCCGAACATGAGGCCCTGGTCGCCGGCGCCCTGCAGGTCGAGCGGGTCCATGTCGCCCGCGTCCTCGCGCACCTCGATCGCCTTGTCGACGCCGGCGGCGATGTCGGGCGACTGCTGGCCGATCGACACCGAGACGCCGCACGAGTCGCCGTCGAACCCGATGTGCGACGACGTGTACCCGATGCCGCGCACCACCTCGCGCACGATCTGCGGGATCTCGACGTACGCGCTCGTCGTCACCTCGCCGGCGACGTGCACGAGACCGGTCGTGACCATGGTCTCGACGGCGACGCGCGCCGTGGGGTCCTGCTCGAGGATGGCGTCGAGGATGGCGTCCGAGATCTGATCGCAGATCTTGTCGGGGTGGCCCTCCGTGACCGACTCCGAGGTGAACAGGCGGAGAGGCGCAGACGTCATGCCCGCAGCGTACCGGCGGGCGGAGGGCCGTCCGTGCGCGCGTCCAGGTGCGCGCGGACGGCGTCCCAGACGGCGTGCGCCACGTCCTCCTTGGGGCCCGTGGCGGTCGCGACGAGCTCGCCGGCCGCGTCGAGCACCGTGACCTCGTTCGTCGCGGTGCCGAACGCGCGGCCGTCGCCGACGGGGTTGACCACGAGCAGGTCGGCGCCCTTGCGCCGGGCCTTCGCGCGCCCGTGCTCCAGCACGGTCCCGCTCGCGTCGCCCGTCTCGGCGGCGAACCCGACCACCGTCTGCCCCGCGCGCGGCGGGTCCGTGACGAGCTCGCGCAGCACGTCGACCGTCTCGACGAGCCGCAGCACCGGCGGCTCGCCGGTCTTCTTCAGCTTGGCGTCGGCGACGACCTCCGGCCGGTAGTCCGCGACGGCCGCCGCCATGACGACGACGTCGGCGTCCTTGGCCGCGGCGCGCACGGCGTCCCGCAGCTCCTGCCCCGTCTCGACGGGCACGACCTCCACGGGCGCTCCCGCACCGCGTCCGGCGCCCGCGACCACGTCGGGCGCGACGTTCGCCGCGACGAGCGTGACGTGCGCGCCCCGGTCCGCCGCGGCCCGCGCGAGGGCGACGCCCTGGCGGCCCGACGACCGGTTGCCGAGGAAGCGGACGGGGTCGAGCGGCTCGCGGGTGCCGCCGGCGGACACGACGACGCGCACGCCGTCCAGGTCGCGCGGGGGGCCGCCGGCGACGAGGGCCAGCGCGGCGGCGGCGATCGCGTCGGGCTCCGGCAGGCGCCCGGGTCCGGTGTCCGCGCCGGTGAGCCGCCCGGCGTCGGGCTCGAGCACGTGCACGCCCCGGGCCCGCAGCGTCGCGACGTTCGCGACCGTGGCGGGGTGCTCCCACATCTCCGTGTGCATCGCGGGGGCGAGCAGCACCGGGCAGCGGGCGACGAGCAGCGTCGCCGTCAGCAGGTCGTCCGCGCGGCCGGCGGCGGCACGGGCGAGCAGGTCGGCGGTCGCGGGTGCGACGACGACCAGCTCGGCGTCCTTGCCGATCGCGACGTGGGCGACACGGTCCACGCTCTCGAACACCTCGGTCGTCACGGGCTGGCCCGACAGGGCCTCCCACGTGGCGCGGCCGACGAACTCGAGCGAGGCGCGGGTCGGCACGACCCGCACCTCGTGGCCCTGCTCGCGCAGCAGCCGCAGGAGCAGGACCGCCTTGTAGGCGGCGATCCCGCCCGCGACGCCGAGGACGATGCGCACGGCGGCCGGTCAGGCCTCGTTCGTCGGCTCGGCCGTCAGGAGGCCCTCGTCGATCTCGCGCATGGCGATCGACAGCGGCTTCTCCTGCGGGCGCGTCTCGACGAGCGGCCCGACGTACTCGAGCAGGCCCTCGTTGAGCTGCGCGTAGTAGGCGTTGATCTGGCGCGCGCGCTTCGCGGAGAAGAGCACGAGCGCGTACTTCGAGTCGGCGCGCTCGAGGAGGCGGTCGATCGGCGGGTCGGTGATGCCCGTGGGGGCGGCGACGGTTCCGGACACGGAGGACTCCCGTCCTAGGAGGGTGCTGGCTGCTGCGCCGACGGCCGGGCCGGGGCCCGCCGTGCGTCCGCGGCGGCACGGGGCCGGGCGGGCGGGCACAGACGCGGACCATGGTACCCGGTCGGGTGCGGTGACGACCACGACGTCGCCGGTCACGGCGGCGCCGACGACGACGCCGGCCACGACGGGCCGGCGGGCGGCGTCACCGGGCGGCGAGCCCCATGAGCCGCACGAGCTCGTCCGTCGCGCGGTGCACGTCGTCGTTCACGACGACGTGGTCGAACTCCGGCTCGGCGGCGAGCTCGACGCGCGCCGTCGCGAGGCGGCGCTCCCGCTCCTCCTCGTCCTCGGTCCCGCGTCCGACCAGCCGGCGGACCAGCTCGTCCCAGGACGGAGGCGCGAGGAACACGAACCGTGCGTCGGGCATGGACGCCCGGACCTGGCGCGCGCCCTGCAGGTCGATCTCCAGCAGCGCGGGCTCCCCCGCGGCGAGCCGCTCCTCGACGGGTCCGCGCGGCGTGCCGTACCGGTTGCGGCCGTGCACGACCGCCCACTCGAGGAGCTCGCCCCGCTCCACCATCTCCTCGAACCGCGCGGCGGAGACGAAGTGGTAGTGCACGCCGTCGACCTCCCCGGGGCGCGGCTCGCGCGTCGTCATCGACACCGAGAGCCACACCTGCGGGTACCGGGCGCGGATGTCCGCCGAGACGGTGCCCTTCCCCACGGCGGTCGGTCCGGCGAGCACGGTCAGCCGTGCCGGCTGCGTCGTCATGGGGTGCGTGGTGCCTCTCGTGCGGTGGTGCGGCGGACCCGAGGCGGGCGCACCGCGGCGCCCGTCCCTCACGGGGCGGGCGCCGGACAGCGGTGGACGGCTCAGCCGAAGCGGTCGACGAGCGCCTTGACCTGGTGCGGGCCCAGGCCGCGGACGCGACGCGTCTCCGAGATGCCGATCTCGGACATGATCGCGCGGGCCTTGACCTTGCCGACGCCGGGCAGGGACTCGAGGAGCGCGGCGACCTTGAGCTTGCCGATCGTCTCGTCCTTCTGCCCCTGCTCGATGACCTCGGACAGGGACCCCTGGGAGTACTTCAGGCGGTTCTTGACCTCGGCACGTGCCTGCCGCGCCGCGGCGGCCTTCTCGAGCGCGGCGGCTCGTTGTTCGGGAGTCAGCGGGGGGAGAGCCACGCGCGTCACCTTCTCGTCACTGGGCCGGGATCCGCGCGCCGGGGCGTGGGATCGGTGGGTTCGAACCTAGCGACGCGCTCGCGTGACGGCAACGCGGCGCGACGTGCGTGTCGCGCCCCGACCTGCGATGACGGTCAGGACGGACGACCTGGAGACGTCAGCGCAGGGCCGCCGCGGCCTCGTCGGCGGCGCGCCGGGCGGCCGCCCGCAGGCTCGCCACGTCCGGCCCCGCGGCGAGGACGCCCCGGGACGACGACGCGAGGACCTGGCGCCGCGCCCCGCCGAACACGCGGGCGAGCTCGGCGGGGCCCGCGCCCTGCGCGCCGACGCCCGGCGCGAGCAGGGGCCCGTTCACGCGCTCGAGGTCGACGCCCGCACGGGCGGCCGCGTCGCCCACGGTCGCGCCCACGACGAGGCCGACGGAGCCCAGCGGGCGCTCCCCCGCGTTCAGCGCGGCGGCGCGCGCCGCCACGAGGGCGGCGACCGTCGGTCCGTCCTCGGTGCGCGCGTGCTGCACCTCGTGCCCCTCCTTGTTGGAGGTCAGGCACAGCACGAACAGGCCGCGGCCGGTCGCGAGGGCGAGGTCGACCGCCGGGTCGAGCGAGCCGAAGCCGAGGTACGGCGACACGGTGAGGGCGTCGCCGGCGAGCGGCGAGCCGTCGCGCAGGAACGCGTCGGCGTACGCGCCCATCGTGGAGCCGATGTCGCCGCGCTTGGCGTCGACGACGACGAGCGTCCCGGTCTCGCGGCCTGCGGCGACGACCTCCTCGAGCACGGCGAGGCCCGCGGACCCGTGGCGCTCGAAGAACGCCGCCTGCGGCTTGACCGCGGCGACGCGCCCCGCGACCGCCTCGAGGACGGTGTGCGCGAACGTGCGCAGGCCCGCCACGTCGTCCGTCAGGCCCCAGTCCGCGAGGAGGGTCGCGTGCGGGTCGATCCCGACGCAGAGCGGCCCGTGGTCGTCCGCGGCGGCGGCGAGGCGCGCCCCGAAGGGCGTCGCCGCGCCGCCGGCCGGACCGGTCACGCCGCTCCCCCGGCGCCCGCCGGCACGGCGACCGGCGTGCCGGCGACGGCCGCGCGCCGCTCCGCCGCCGCGGCGGCGTGCTCCTGCAAGCTGGTCACCCGGAACGGCCCGCTGCGGGCCGCGTCGATGGCCTGCACGGCCGCGCCGAGCTGCTGGACGGTCGTGACGATGGCCTTGTCGGCGGCCGTGGTGGCCGCCCGGATCTCGTAGCCGTCGGCGCGCGCGCCCTGCCCGGACGGCGTGTTCACCACCATGTCGACCTCGCCGGCGGTGATGAGGTCGACGATCGTCGGCTCCCCGGCCGGGCCGCGGCGCGCCGAGTGCTTGCGCACGACGCGCGACGCGATGCCCGAGCGGCGCAGCACGGCGGCCGTGCCCTCGGTCGCGAGGACCTCGAAGCCGAGCTCGACGAGCCGCTTGACCGGGAAGACGATCGAGCGCTTGTCGCGGTCGGCGACGGAGATGAACACCGTGCCGGCCTGCGGCAGGCCGCCGAACGACGCCTCCTGCGACTTCGCGAACGCGGTCGGGAAGTCGACGTCGAAGCCCATGACCTCGCCCGTCGAGCGCATCTCCGGGCCGAGGACGGTGTCGACGACCGTGCCGTCGGCCGTGCGGAACCGCTTGAAGGGCAGCACGGCCTCCTTGACGGCGATCGGCGCGTCGAGGTCGAGCGTGCCGGCGTCCACCTCGGGCAGGACGCCCTCGGCCCGCAGCTGCGCCACGGAGCGGCCGGCCATGACCAGCGCCGCCGCCTTCGCGAGCGAGACGCCCGTCGCCTTCGACACGAACGGCGCCGTGCGGGACGCGCGCGGGTTCGCCTCGAGCACGTAGAGCACGTCGGAGACGAGCGCGAACTGGATGTTGAGCAGGCCGCGCACGCCGACGCCCCGCGCGATCCCCTCGGTCGAGGTGCGGATGCGCTGGAGCTCCGCCGCCGAGAGCGTGATGGGCGGCAGGGCGCACGCCGAGTCGCCGGAGTGGATGCCGGCCTCCTCGATGTGCTCCATGACGCCGCCGAGGTACAGCTCGGTGCCGTCGTAGATCGCGTCGACGTCGATCTCGATCGCGTCGTCGAGGAACCGGTCGATGAGCAGCGGCGGGAGCGACGCGCGGGTGCCCGCCGCGTCGGCCAGCGCGCGCTCGACGTACTCGGTGAGCTGGGGCTCGTCGTAGACGATCTCCATGCCGCGCCCGCCCAGCACGTACGAGGGACGCACGAGCACCGGGAAGCCGATGCGGCGCGCCGTCTCGCGCGCGCCGTCGAGCGTCGTCGCGGTGCCGAACGCCGGTGCGGGCAGGCCGGCCGCCTCGAGCACCCGGCCGAACTCGCCGCGGTCCTCGGCGGCGTCGATCGCCGCGGGCGGCGTGCCGAGGATGGGCAGGCCCGCGTCGGCGAGGCGCTGCGCCAACGCCAGCGGCGTCTGCCCGCCGAGCGTGACGATGAGGCCCGCGACGGGGCCGGCGGCGAGCTCGGCCTCGTAGACCTCGAGCACGTCCTCGAACGTCAGCGGCTCGAAGTAGAGGCGGTCCGACGTGTCGTAGTCGGTCGACACCGTCTCGGGGTTGCAGTTGACCATGACGGTCTCGAACTCGCCCTTGAGCGCGAGCGCGGCGTGCACGCACGAGTAGTCGAACTCGATGCCCTGCCCGATCCGGTTCGGCCCCGAGCCGAGGATGAGGATCGCGGGGCGCTCGCGCGGCGCGACCTCCGTCTCCTCGTCGTAGGACGAGTAGTGGTACGGCGTGCGGGCCGCGAACTCCGCGGCGCACGTGTCGACCGTCTTGTAGACGGGCCGCACGCCGAGCGCCCAGCGCGTGCGGCGCACGGCGTCCTCGCTGGTCTGCCGCAGGTTCGCGATCTGCGGGTCCGACAGGCCGTGCCGCTTGGCGTGCGCGAGCACCTCGCGCGTGAGCGCGGGGGCCGCGGCCGTCTCGGCAGCCACCTCGTTGACGAGCTGGACCTGGTCGAGGAACCACGGGTCGATGCCGGTGCGGGCGTAGACCTCGTCGACCGCGACGCCGGCGCGCAGGACCTGCTGCACGTCGATGAGCCGGCCCTCGGTGGGCCGCGAGATCGACGCGACGAGCCGGTCGAGCTCCTCGCCCTGCGCGGGCTCGCCGTCCCAGTGGAACGTCGAGCCCTTCTTGTCGATCGAGCGCATGGCCTTGCCGAGCGCCTCGGTGAAGTTGCGGCCCATCGCCATCGCCTCGCCGACCGACTTCATGGTCGTCGTCAGCGTGTCGTCCGCGGCGGGGAACTTCTCGAACGCGAACCGCGGGACCTTCACCACGACGTAGTCGAGCGTGGGCTCGAACGACGCGGGCGTCGAGCCCGTGATGTCGTTCGGGATCTCGTCGAGCGTGTAGCCCACCGCGAGCTTGGCGGCGATCTTGGCGATCGGGAAGCCCGTCGCCTTCGACGCGAGCGCGGACGAGCGCGACACGCGCGGGTTCATCTCGATGACGACGACGCGGCCCGTGTCGGGGTGCACGGCGAACTGGATGTTGCAGCCGCCGGTGTCGACGCCCACCTCGCGGATGACCGCGATGCCGATGTCGCGCAGGCGCTGGTACTCGCGGTCGGTCAGCGTGAGCGCCGGCGCCACGGTCACCGAGTCGCCGGTGTGCACGCCGACCGCGTCGACGTTCTCGATCGAGCAGACGACCACGACGTTGTCGTGCTTGTCGCGCATCAGCTCGAGCTCGTACTCCTTCCAGCCGAGGATGGACTCCTCCAGGAGCACCTCGGTGGTCGGTGAGTAGTGCAGGCCCTGCCCGACGATCCGGCGCAGGTCCGTCTCGTCGTACGCGAGGCCGGAGCCGAGGCCGCCCATGGTGAAGGACGGGCGCACGACCATCGGGTAGCCGAGGTCCTCGGCGGCCTGCAGCGCCTCGTCGACCGTGTGCACGATCCAGGAGCGCGCCGACTCGCCGCCGGCGATCGCGACGACCTCCTTGAACTGCTGGCGGTCCTCGCCCTTCTGGATGGCGGGGATGTTCGCGCCGATGAGCTCGACGCCGTACTCCTCGAGCACGCCGGCCTCGTCGAGCGCGATCGCCGCGTTGAGGGCCGTCTGGCCGCCCAGCGTCGGCAGGATCGCGTCCGGGCGCTCCTTGGCGATGATCGAGGTGAGGACCTCGGTGGTGATCGGCTCGACGTAGGTGGCGTCGGCGAACTCCGGGTCGGTCATGATCGTGGCCGGGTTGGAGTTCACGAGGACGACCCGCAGGCCCTCCTCCTTCAGCACGCGGCACGCCTGCGTCCCGGAGTAGTCGAACTCGGCGGCCTGCCCGATGACGATCGGGCCGGAGCCGATGACGAGGACGCTGTGCAGGTCGTCGCGGCGGGGCATCAGGCGGCGCCCTTCTGGGAGTCGTGGAGGCCCGCGTCGTCCGCGGTGCCGTCGGGGTGGCGGGTCATGAGGTCGACGAAGCGGTCGAACAGGTAGGCCGCGTCGTGGGGGCCGGCCGCCGCCTCGGGGTGGTACTGCACGGAGAACGCGGGCAGGTCGAGCGCCTCGAGGCCCTCGACGACGTCGTCGTTGAGGTCGACGTGCGAGACCCGCACGCGCCCGTAGCGGCCGCCGTCGAACGGCGCGACCGTCTCGGCGTCCAGCGGCGCGTCGACCGCGAACCCGTGGTTGTGCGCCGTGATCTCGACCTTGCCGGTCGTGCGGTCCATCACCGGCTGGTTCACGCCGCGGTGGCCGTACTGCAGCTTGTAGGTGCCGAAGCCGAGGGCGCGGCCGAACAGCTGGTTGCCGTAGCAGATGCCGAAGAACGGGATCCGGCGGTCGAGCACGCCGCGCAGCAGGTCGATCTCGTGGCGCGCCGCCGACGGGTCGCCGGGGCCGTTCGAGAAGAAGACGCCGTCGGGGCCGAGCTCGAGCACCTGCGAGATCGACGACGTCGCGGGCAGCACGTGCACCTCGACGCCGCGCTCCGCGAGCCGCTGCGGGGTCATCGACTTGATGCCGAGGTCGACCGCCGCGACGCGGGCGACGGGCTCCTCCAGCGGCGTGCCGTCGGGGCCGAGCGCCGGCACGACGTAGGCGGCGTCGACGCTCACCTCGCCCGCGAGGTCGGCCCCGGCCATCGCCGGCGCCGCGCGCACCTCGTCGAGGAGCTCGTCGACCGGGCGGCGGTCGCCGTCGGGGCGGACGAGCGCGTCGCCCGAGAACACGCCGGCGCGCATGACGCCGCGCTCCCGCAGGTGCCGCGTGAGGGCGCGGGTGTCGATGCCGCTGATGCCGACGACGCCCTGCTCGGCGAGCTCGTCGTCGAGCGTGCGGCGCGAGCGCCAGCTCGACGGGCGCCGGGCGGGGTCGCGCACGACGAACCCGGCGACCCAGATCCGCCGGGACTCGGGGTCCTCGTCGTTGACGCCGGTGTTGCCGATGTGCGGCGCCGTCATGACGACGACCTGCCGGTGGTACGACGGGTCGGTGAGCGTCTCCTGGTAGCCGGTCATGCCGGTGTTGAAGACGATCTCGCCGAGCGTCCGCCCGGTCGCGCCGTACGCGCGGCCGGTGAACGTGCGGCCGTCCTCGAGGACGAGGATCGCGTCGCTCATGCCTGCTCCTCCTGCGGTCGGGGCGCGCTGTCGGGGACGGCGCGGTCGGGGTCGGCGCCGTCGTCGCCACCGGTCGCGACGAGCGAGCGCGCGGCGGTGAGCAGCGCCTCCTTGTCGGCGTCGTGGCGCACGCGCAGCGCGGTGTCGAGTGCGGTGCCCGTGGCGGGGTCGGGCACCCAGGTGAGGACGACGAGCCCCTCGGGCCCGACGAACTTGCCGGCCTGGCCGCGGCTGGTGCCGACGGCCGTCAGCCGCCCGGCCGGCACCCAGACGTCCTGCGCGCCCGTGCGGCGCACGAGCACGCCCGCGTCGTGCACGCGGACGACGGCGGCGCTGCGGGCGCCGAGGTCGTGGGCGACCACGCGGTCGAGCCAGTCGCCGGCGCGGGTGGACGAGACGTACACGGCCTCGGCCGGCTCCGTGCGGGCGTCCCCGAGCTCGTCGGGGACGGCGGGGAGCGTGGGGACGAGCAGGGCGGTGCGGCGGCCGCGCGCGTGCCAGCCCGCGCGCATGCCCCACAGGGCCAGCGCGAGCAGGACGACGACGACGGCCACGGAGACCCAGGTCGGCATCAGGCGCCCACCCCCGCCGGCGCGTCGACGAGCACGCCGTCGAGCACCGTGGCGCGGCCGCGCAGGAACGTCGCGACGACGGCCCCGGGCAGCTCCGTTCCGGCGAACGGCGAGTTCACGCTCGCGGTCGCCTGCCGCTCCGGCACCACCGTCCGGCGCGCGGCCGGGTCCACGAGCGTGAGGTTCGCGGGCTCGCCGACCGCGACGGGGCGTCCCTGGCCCGGCACGCGTCCGATCCGCGCCGGCGTGGCCGACAGCACCCGCGCCACGTCCGCCCAGGACAGGCGGCCGGTGTCGACCATCGTCGCCTGCACGACCGGCAGCGCCGTCTCCAGCCCCGTCATGCCGAAGGCGGCGGCGGCCCACTCGCAGTCCTTGTCCTCGCGCGTGTGCGGCGCGTGGTCGGTGGCCACCACGTCGATCGTGCCGTCCTCCAGGCCCGCGCGGACGGCCTCGACGTCCTCGGCCGTGCGCAGCGGCGGGTTCACCTTGTACCGCGGGTCGTAGCCGCGGACCAGCTCGTCGGTGAGGAGCAGGTGGTGCGGCGTGACCTCCGCGGTCACGGCGATCCCGCGCGCCTTCGCCCAGCGGATGATCTCGACCGAGCCGGCCGTCGACAGGTGGCACACGTGCAGCCGCGACCCGACGTGCTCGGCCAGCAGGACGTCGCGGGCGATGATCGCCTCCTCGGCGACAGCCGGCCAGCCCGCGAGCCCCAGCTCGGCGGACACGACGCCCTCGTGCATCTGCGCGCCCTCGGTGAGCCGCGGCTCCTGCGCGTGCTGCGCGATGACGCCGTCGAACGCCTTGACGTACTCGAGCGCGCGGCGCATGAGCACCGGGTCGTGCACGCACTTCCCGTCGTCGGAGAACACGCGCACGGCGGCGGCCGAGCGCGCCATCGCCTGCAGCTCCGCGAGGCGCTCCCCCGCCAGGCCGACCGTCACGGCGCCGACCGGGCGCACGTCCACCCAGCCGGCGTCGCGGCCCAGGCGCCACACCTGCTCGACGACGCCCGCGGTGTCCTGCGTCGGCGAGGTGTTCGCCATCGCGTGCACCGCGGTGAAGCCGCCCGCCGCCGCGGCTCGCGTCCCGGACGCCACCGTCTCGGCGTCCTCACGGCCCGGCTCGCGCAGGTGCGTGTGCAGGTCGACCAGCCCGGGCAGGAGCACCAGCCCGTCGCCGTCGACCACCGTCGCGCCGTCGGCCGACGCGTCCGCGCCCAGCGCCGCGACGACGCCGTCCTCCACCCGCACGTCCGTGCGGTCGCCACCCAGGGGCGCCACGCCCCGCAGCAGGTACGTCGTGCTCACGCGTGCACCCTCGTCTCGTCCGTGCGCACGCCCGTGCGCGCCTCGTCCCGGCCCGTCCCGGCCGCCGTGCGGGGCTCGCCCGCCGCGAGCAGCAGGTACAGCACCGCCATCCGCACCGCGACGCCGTTGGCCACCTGCTCGACGATCACGGCCCGCGGCGAGTCCGCCGCGTCCGCCGAGATCTCCAGACCGCGGTTCATCGGTCCCGGGTGCATGACCACCGCGTGGTCCGGCAGCACCGCGAGCCGGCGACCGTCGAGCCCGTACGCGCGGGTGTACTCCAGCGGGCTCGGGAAGAACCCGCCGCCCGCGCTCGACATCCGCTCGCGCTGGACCCGGAGCATCATGACGGCGTCGGGGCCGGTCGCGAGCGTCTCGTCCAGGTCGTAGGACACGTCCGCCGTCCACGCGTGCGCGCCCACCGGCACGAGCGTGGGCGGGGCGACCAGCGTCACGCGTGCGCCGAGCGTGTGCAGCAGCTGCACGTTCGAGCGCGCGACGCGGCTGTGCAGCACGTCCCCGACGATCGCCACGTGCGCGCCCGCCAGGTCCCGGCCGGTCGCGTCCGCGCGCCCGCCGTCGCCCACCAGGTGGCGCCGCAGCGTGAACGCGTCGAGCAGCGCCTGCGTGGGGTGCTGGTGCGTGCCGTCCCCCGCGTTGACCACGGCACCGTGCGTCCACCCGGCGTGCGCGAGCGTGTGCGGCGCGCCCGAGGCCGGGTGCCGCACGACGACGGCGTCGGCGCCCATCGCCTGCAGCGTCAGCGCCGTGTCCTTGAGCGACTCGCCCTTGGAGACGCTCGAGCCCTTCGCGGAGAAGTTGATGACGTCCGCCGACAGCCGCTTGGCGGCGGTCTCGAACGAGATGCGGGTGCGCGTCGAGTCCTCGAAGAAGAGGTTGACGACCGTGCGCCCGCGCAGCGTCGGGAGCTTCTTGATCTCGCGTCCCTGCGTCGCGGCCATCTGCGCCGCGGTGTCGAGCACGAGGACGGCCTCGTCGCGGGTCAGGTCGCCCGCCGAGAGCAGGTGCCTCATCGGGTCCCCCGCTCCGCGCTCTCGATGAGCACCGCGTCGCGGCCGTCGGTCTCCGCGAGCAGCACCCGCACGCGCTCGGAGGCCGCCGTCGGCAGGTTCTTGCCCACGTAGTCCGCCCGGATCGGCAGCTCGCGGTGGCCGCGGTCGACGAGGACCGCCAGCTGCACCGACCGCGGGCGGCCCAGGTCGCTGATCGCGTCGAGCGCCGCGCGGATCGTGCGGCCCGAGTACAGGACGTCGTCGACGAGCACGACGACCTTGCCGTCGATCCCGTCGCCCGGCACCTGCGTCGTGCCGATCGTCCGGATCGGCTGCCGCGCCAGGTCGTCGCGGTGCATCGTCACGTCGAGGCTGCCGACCAGGTCGCCGGCGGCGAGGCCCTCGACCTGCGCCAGCCGCGCCCCCAGGCGCTCCGCCAGCGGCAGGCCGCGCGTCGGGATGCCCAGCAGGACGACGTCGTCGACGCCCTTGTTGCGCTCCACGACCTCGTGGGCGATGCGGGTCAGCGCGCGGCCGATGTCCGCCGCGCCCAGCACCTCGGTGGCGCTCGGTGCCCCGGTCGAGCCGGGCGCCTCGGTGGAGGTGCCGTCGTGCGGTTCCCGGTCCGGCGCCGCGGCGCCGTCCGTGCGCCCGGACGCGGGCGCGGGTGTGCCAGTGCTCATGCGTGTGCGCTCCTTCCCCGCCTCACGGGACGGGCTTAAAGGGGGTGGCCGTGCCACCTTACCGGGCCGGCGGACCACGGACGTCACCCGGTTGCCGTTCAACACCGTGCCCGGGACGACCGATGCACTCCACGTGCTCGGTGACGTACCGCTGTGGACCACCGTCCTGCAGCTCCTTGCTGCCGGGCTGGTGGGTGGCTTCTGCGCGCTCCACTGGGTGTGGTGGCGCGGCTCCCTGCGACCCGACGGGTCGGCGTGGGCCCTGTGGCTGTCCGCCGCCATGGCGCTCATGCTGCTCACGGCCGGGCTGCACGGCGTCACCGCGAGCTCGCTCGGGCGCGGCGTCCTCGCCTTCCTGCACGCGCAGCTCGTCGCTGCCGTCGTCCTGCTGTGCCTGCCCGCGACGCGGGCGTTCGGCGGCACGGGGCCGCGGCTGGGCCCGTGGGTGGCCGTCACGGCGACCCTGCTCGCCGTGCGCAGCCTCCTGTGGGTCGTCGCGCCCGTCGCGCCCGGCCTCGACGCCGGCGACGGCTCCACGCCCCACGCGCTCGCGGTCGCGCTGCTGTTCGTGGCGCTCGCCGTCAGCGTCGGGTACGTCGTCGCCGCGCTCGGCGCGTCGCGCATCACCGGGCTCGGGTGGCTGCTCGTCGGCGCCGGCTCTCTCTCCCTCGTGCTGCTGACCGGCGGCATCCTCCTCGACGACCGGCACGACGCCGCCGCGCTCGGCGGCCTGTGGCCGATCCCCCTCGCGGTCGGCCTCGAGTCCCTCGCCCTCGTGCGGCTGCGCCGCTCCCAGCTCACCGCGCAGCGCCGCGAGCTCATGCGGGACGCGCTCGCGGACCTCACCAACGCGGCGTGGTTCAGCCGCGACGCCGACGCCCTGCTCGAGCACGCCCGCGACGTCGCCCGGACCGTCCTCGACGACCCCACCGTGGAGGGCTCGCTGCGCCCGCTGCAGCGCGAGCGCTTCGTCGCGGAGCTGTTCCCCGCCGACGCGTCCCGCCTCGCCGCGCACGAGCGCACGTTCCTCATCGACCTCGCCGTCGTCGTCGCCACCGCCGCCGAGCGGTACGCGCTCACCGACCGCCTCTCCCGCGCCGCCGAGACCGACGCGCTCACCGGCCTGCCCAACCGCCGCGCCGCGGACCGCTACCTCGTCGACACGCTCGAGCGTGCCGCCGTCGAGCGCACACGCGTCTCGGTCATCTACTGCGACATCGACGGCTTCAAGGACGTCAACGACCGCCAGGGGCACGCGCAGGGAGACGACCTGCTGCGGCGCACCGCCGACTACCTGCGCACGTGGAGCGACGCCGAGACGTACGTGGCGCGCCTCGCCGGCGACGAGTTCGCGGTCGTCGTGTCCCGCGCACCGACGGACGCCGAGCTCGCCGACCTGGCCCGGCGCCTGCGCGCCGGCTTCGACGCGCGCGTCGGCAACCCCGCCGGACCTCGTCTGACGTGCGGCGTCGCGACGTGGAACCCCGAGGAGGTCATCGACGCCGACGCCCTGCTGCGGCACGCCGACGACGCCATGCTCGAGGCCAAGCGCGCCCGCAGCGGCCACCGCGTCTTCGACTCGACGCTGCGCGCCCGCGCGGAGGACTCGCGCCGGCTGCGCGCCGCGCTCGAGCGGGCCGTCGAGGAGGACCGGATCACGGCGTACTTCCAGCCGATCGTCGACACGGGCACGCTCGAGGTCATCGGCCTCGAGGCGCTCGCGCGGTGGCAGGAGGGCGACAAGGTCGTCCTGCCCGAGCACTGGCTGGCGCTGGCCGAGCAGACCGGCCTCATCGTCCCGATCGGGCACGCGATGTTCCGCCAGGCGCGGCGCGCGCTCGACCGCCACCAGATGCCGGTGGCCGTCAACCTGTCGGCGCGCGAGCTGCACGAGTCCGACGTCCTCGAGCGCATCGAGGACGCCTGGGGCGGCGGCCCCTGGGAGCACCTGACCGTCGAGATCACGGAGAGCACGATGCTCCGGACCACGACGGCCGTCCCGGTGCTGTCCGAGCTGCGCGCCCGCGGCGCCCGCATCGCCCTGGACGACTTCGGCACGGGGTTCAGCTCGCTGGCGCGGCTCGCGCGGCTGCCCGTCGACGTGCTGAAGATCGACCGGTCGTTCGTGCGGGAGGTCCGCACGCCCCGCGGGGCCGGCCCGGTCCGGGCGATCGTCGCGCTGGCGGAGCACCACGGGCTCGACGTCGTGGCCGAGGGCGTCGAGTCCGCGGGCGACCTGCAGGTGCTCATCGACCTCGGCGTGCGGCGGGCGCAGGGCATGTTCGTGGGCCGGCCCGCGCCCGGGCTGCCCGTCCGCGGCGCGCGGCCGGTCCCCCGGTCCGACCTGCCGCGCCGGGCGCGCGCCCGCATCGTGCCGCGGCCGCTGCGGGTCGTGACCGGCGGCGTCGAGGACGCGGCGACGTCGTCGGAGATGCTCTGACGGGTGCGCGGTGCGCGCCCGCCGGCCCGGTGCGGGGGTCGTCGCGGGCCTGGACGACGACGCGGGCGGTGCGTCCCCCAGGGGTCGCACC
>NZ_JBHUZW010000072.1:0-19020 GCF_042667215.1 Cellulomonas sp. NPDC057328
GCAGCAGGAGCGTCGCGCCGCGCGCCGCGCCGCGACGGCCGCCCGCCGCGCCGCCGAGCCGCCGCACGCCCGGCGCCGCCGGCTCCTGCTCCGCTGGAGCTGGCTGCCCGCGGCCGTGCTGCTCGGCCTCGGCGTGCACCTGCTCGTGCTGCTGCCGGTCTACGCGCAGGGCCGCGCCGCGTGGGACGCGGGCGACGACGACGCCGCGACGACCGTGTTCGAGCGGCAGCGCTCGGTCGTGCCCGTCGAGCAGTGGAAGGCCGACTTCAACGCCGGGACGGCCGCGTACCGGGACGGCTGGTACGCCACCGCGATCGACGCGCTCGACCAGGCGCTGGTCGGCGTGCCCGACGAGCACCGCTGCGCCGTGCAGACGAACCGCGCGCTCGCGCACGGGGCGATGGGCGAGGAGGCGGCGGCGTACGCGGAGGAGCAGCTCGCCGAGGCGGAGGCGGTCCGCGTCGCCGAGGTGGCGCGCGCGACGGGCGAGCCCTACGACGAGGAGGTCCTCGAGCCCGCCTACGAGGGCGGCGACCCGCCGACGTACCCCGAGGAGATCCGCTACGTGCAGTACCTGTTCGAGCGGGCCGCCGACCACGCGGCGCTCGCGGCCGAGGCGCTCGCCGACCCGGCGTGCGCGACGCCGCCGTCGGGCGGGGCGGGTGGCGGCGGCGGGGGCGGCGCCGACGAGCGGGCCGAGCGGCAGGAGGAGGCCGAGCAGGACCTCGCCGAGCGCTCCGCGCAGGCCCAGGACGCGGCCGACGCGGCGTTCGACGCCGAGCAGTCGCCGCCGCGCGACTGGCGCGCGCCGGGCGCGGGGTCCGGCGCGTCGGGCGACCGGGGCGACGGCGAGCAGGACGGCGCCGCCGGCGACCAGGGTGGGGCGGACGGCGGTCAGAGCGGGGCGGACGGCGACGCCGGGGAGCCGGGCGGGCAGCCCGGTGGGCAGTCCGGCGGGCAGTCCGGGGAGCAGGACGGTCAGCAGGGCGGGGAGCAGGGCGGCCAGCAGACCGGCACCGGCGCGCCGGTGCCCACGCCCGAGCAGGCGGCGGAGGCCGAGCGCCGCGAGCGGCTCGCGGAGCGCAACCGGGAGGCGGGCGGCGCCGGGGGCGGCTCCGGGTCGTCCGGCGGCTCCCCGGGCACGGCGCCGGGCACCGGTCCCGGGCCTGGTCGGGGCGGCGGCGCGCCGGGCGGCCGCGGCTGGTGAGGCATGCTCGAGGGGTGACCGGTCCCCGCCCCGACGCGCCCGCCGGGCCTCCCGCCCCCGCCGTCGACCCGCCCGTGCTCGACGACGTCCCCGACGTGCGGCTGGTCGCCCTCGACATGGACGGCTCGCTGCTCGACGACGCCAAGCGCGTCCACCCCACGTTCTGGCCGCTGCTCGACGCGCTGCTGGCCCGCGGGGTCACCGTGTGCCCCGCGAGCGGCCGGCAGTACGCGACGCTGCGCCGCTCGATGGGCCGCGACGACCTCGTCTACCTGGCGGAGAACGGCTCCTACGTGGTGCGTGACGGCGCGGCTCTGGCCGTCGACGGCCTCGACCTCGCGGTGGCGCGCGACGTGGTGCGCCGCGTGCGCGAGGTCGCGGCCCGGCTCGACGTCGGCGTGGTGCTGTGCGGCGAGCGCAGCGCGTACGTCGAGCGGACCGACGACGCGTTCCTCGCGCAGTGCGAGCCCTACTACGCCCTGCTCGAGCGGGTCGACGACCTCACGGCGGTCGACGACACCGTCCTCAAGGTGGCGGTGTACGACTTCGGCGGCGCGGAGGCCGGCGCCGGGCCGGCGCTCGCGTCCTTCGGCGACGTCGCGCGCGTGCTCGTCTCGGGCGAGCACTGGGTGGACGTCATGAGCCCGACCGCCGACAAGGGCACCGCGCTGCGGGCCGTGCAGGCCGCGCTCGGCGTCGGCCCGGAGCACACGATGGCGTTCGGCGACTACTTCAACGACGTCGGCATGCTGGCGGCCGCCGACTGGTCCTTCGCGATGGCGAACGGCCACCCGGACGTGCGCGCGGGCGCGCGGTTCCTCGCGCCGGCCAACACGGAGAACGGCGTCGTGCGGACCATCGCGTCGGTGCTCCGCGTCGACGTGCCGGGGCTGGGCGCGCCCGGCACCTGACCGCCCGGCCCCGTCGACGAGGCGTCGGCGTGCGCGGGCCGTCCGGCGGGCGTGGGATGGAGGCATGCAGACACGACACATCGCCGACGTCCCCGTGAGCGCCATCGGCCTCGGCGGGATGCCCATGTCCATCGAGGGCCGCCCCGACCGCGAGCGCTCGATCGCCACGATCCACGCCGCGCTCGACGCGGGCGTCACGCTGATCGACACCGCGGACGCCTACCACCTGCACGCCGACGAGGTCGGCCACAACGAAGAGCTCATCGCCGAGGCGCTGCGCACCTGGCACGGTGACTCCTCGTCCGTGCTCGTCGCCACCAAGGGCGGCCACCTGCGCCCGGGCGACGGCTCCTGGACGGTGAACGGCCGGCCGGAGTACCTGAAGAAGGCCGCGCAGGAGTCCGCGCGCCGGCTCGGCGTCGAGGCCATCGGCCTCTACCAGTTCCACCGCCCCGACCCGGAGGTGCCGTACGAGGAGTCCGTCGGCGCCATCGCCGAGCTGCTGGACGCCGGGACGATCCGCCTCGCCGGCATCTCCAACGCGAACCCCGACCGGATCCGCGCCGCGCAGGAGGTGCTGGGCGGGCGGCTCGCGTCCGTGCAGAACCAGTACTCGCCGGCGTTCCGCTCGTCGCAGGCGGAGCTCGACCTGTGCGCCGAGCTCGGTGTCGCCTTCCTGCCGTGGAGCCCGCTGGGTGGCATCGGCAAGGCCGGCGACCTGGGCGAGGCGTTCGCGCCGTTCGCCGAGGTGGCCGAGGCCCACGGCGTGAGCCCGCAGCAGGTCGCGCTCGCGTGGGAGCTCGCGCAGGCGGACGTCGTCGTCCCGATCCCGGGTGCGTCCCGCCCGGCGTCGATCCAGGACTCGGTGCTGGCGGCCGACCTCGAGCTCACGCCCGACGAGCTCGCGTCGCTGAACGCCACCACCGACTGACGCCCGACCGGCCCCCGCCGGGACCGCAGGGACGGTCGTCCGGATCGACCGTCCCTGCGGCCCGGCGCCCCCGGGGTCAGCCCTGGAGGTCGTACGTGCGGACCAGCACCGCGTGCTCGACGCCCGCGGCGCGGCCCGCCTCGGCCGTCATCTCCGGGAGGAACTCGGCGGGCGCCGGGTGCCACGGCAGCCCGGCGAGGTACTGCGCGTGCGCCTCGAGCGAGGCGATCCCGCGGCGCAGCGGCTCGCCCGACACGTCGACGGCGTGCGTCGGCCGGGTGTGCCCGGCCACGAGCAGGCGGCGCACGCCCCACGGCTCGAGGCCCTCGTCGAGCAGGTCGGTGAACACCCAGCGGTTGCCGGCGTCGCGGACGCCGTCGAGCGTCGCCAGGCCCGCCGCGCGGTGGTCGGCCTGGTTGAGCCCCCAGCCGACCTCGTTCTCCCACGTCATCGTCAGCACGGTGTCGGGGCGGAACCGGCGGACGGCCGCGGCGACGTCCCGGCGCAGCGCGAGCGACGGCTCGAGCACGCCGTCCGGGTGGTGCAGCAGGTCGACCTGCGTCACCCCGACCACCGCCCCGGCGGCCACCTGCTCGGCGGCGCGCAGGCGCCCGGTCTCCGCCGGCGGGGACGTGTCCATGCCGGCCTCGCCGTGCGTGAGCAGCAGGTACGCGACGTCGACGCCGCGGTCCGTCCACCGCGCGACCGCGCACGACGCGCCGTACTCGAGGTCGTCGGGGTGGGCGACGACGCACAGCACGCGCGTCAGGTCGTCCTCGGGCAGCGCGGGCAGCGACTCGGCCATACGACGAGCCTAGGGACGCGCCGGACGGGTGGCCATGCCCGCCGCGCACGCCCCTGCAGCAGGGCACGGCGGGACACCGACGACGCCGGTCAGGCCGCCACCGCCCGCTCGAACGCCTCGAGCACGCGCACCGGGAGCAGCACGAACCGCACGACCGCGACCGGGGCGGCGTCCTCGACCTCCGCGTGCCACCCGCGCACGGCGCCCACCGCCACGCGCGCGACCTCGGCGGCGTCCCACCCGTAGACGCCCGCACCGACCGCGGGGAACGCCACGCTCGTCGCACCGAGCCCCGCCGCGACGTCCAGCGACCGCGCGAAGCACGACGCCAGCAGGCGCGGGTCCGTCTCGCCCGCGTGCCGGTTCGGCCCGACGGTGTGGACCACCCAGCGCGCCGGCAGGTCGAACGCGGGCGTCGCGACGGCGTCACCGACGGGCAGGCCGTCGGGCAGGGCACCGCGCCGCAGCTCCCGGCACGCCGCCAGCAGGGCCGGCCCCGCCGCCGCGTGGATCGCCCCGTCGACCCCGCCGCCGCCGAGCAGCGACGAGTTCGCCGCGTTGACGACGACGTCGACGCGCTCCGCCGTGATGTCGCCCTGCACCGCCTCCACCCGCACGCGCCCATCCTGACGTCACGCGCCCGCCCCCGCACCGCGGGCATCCTCCGCCGGACGCCCCCACCGCCCCTGGGACCCCGCGAGATCGCACCCAGGCGGAGCCGTCGACCACGACGACGTCCTCCCGCCCGCGGGGCGCCCCCACCCACCGCCCACCGGCCCCCGGCCGTTCGTCCTCGTCCCCGGCGGTGTCCACGGCGGTGTCCACGGCGAACGGGCTCCGGTGTACGGATACGGGGCCCCATCCGCACACCAGACCCCGTTCGGCGCGGACGGCGGTGGGAGCGCGAGGGGAGAGCGTGGGGTGGGCCGGTGGCGGCTCGGCGGCGGGTCCGCCGGAGCTCGGCGCGGGGGCCGGAGGCGGCCCGCCGCGGCGCCCCGGCGGTGGAGGTGGGCGGGTCGTGCGGGCGCGTGGCGAGGCGCCGAGGAGGGCGGCGGTCAGGGGGGAGGTCATGGGGGTCGGAGGCAGCCGTGACGTCGAGGGGCGCGTCCACAGGTACCGTCCACACCCCTGTGCCCGGGGCGTCGCGGTGCAGGTCGCGCGCTGCACACAGCTGTGGACAGGCATGTGGATGATGGGCTGCTCTCACCCGTCCGTGCTGGACTAGCGTGCGCGCATGGCGCAGCGCGGCGGCCGGACCGAGGTGGAGCTCGTCGAGGACGACGACGTCCTCGACACGCGCCCGCACCGTGGCCGCGGCGGGCGCGCACCGGGACGCGACGACGGCCGCCACGGACCCCAGCACGGGCCCGGAGGCGAGCGCGGCTCCGCGGACGACCACGCCGGCGAGGACGACGACGCCCCGGCCCCGCCCCGTCCCGGCGCACGCCGGCGCCGGCGACTCCGGACGGCCGTCGGTGCCGCGCTCGTGCTCGTCCTCGTCGGCGCGCAGGTGGCGACGTCCGCGAGCGAGCGCGCCGAGGTGGCGGCGCTGCGGGCGCTGCCCGGGGTCCGCGGCCCGCTGCCCGCGACGCTCGCCGAGACCTGGCGCGTGCCCGGCGACCGCCTGCCCGTCGCCCTCGGCACGGGGCTCGACCCGCTGGCCGGCCCGCTGCTCGGCCTCCGGCAGACGCCGACCGGTGTCGACCTGGTCGCGCTCGACCCGCCCACCGGCGCGGACGCGTGGGTCCGCCCGCTGACGTCGGCGCCCGCGGACGTCGCGGAGGCCCTCGGCACCCCGCTCCCCCGCTGCGCGCCGGTCGGCCGGACGCCCGCACGCCCGTCCCCCGCACGCCCGTCCCCCGCACGCCCGGCAGACGCCGGCACGGCCACCGGACGCCCCGCGGAGGTCGTCTGCCTCGTCACCGACGCGTGGACGCGCGACGGCGGCGTCGTCGTGCAGGACGTCCCCGCGACGACGTCCCGCCTGCTGCGGGTGCGCACCGACGACGGCTCCGTGCGCGCCGACCACGTCGTCGACGCGACGCCGGGCGTGCCCGCGACGTCGTTCGCGCTGCTGGGGGACGTCGCCGTGCTGGGGTACCCGCTCGACGCCGGCGCCCTGCTGGTGCGCGGCGTGGACGCCGTCACGGGCGAGGAGCGGTGGTGGCGCGACGGCCGGCCGGGCGACGTGCTGCCGGGTGCGCCGGCGGTCGTCCACGGCACGGACGGGGTGGTCGCGGTCCCGCGCGGTGCGACGCTCCAGCTGCTCGACGCCGACGGCCGGCCCGTGCGCCCGGTCCGGCTGCGCGAGGGCGGGGCGCTGCACGAGCACGTCGACGCGCGCGGGACCTCGCGGCTCGTCGTCCAGGAGGGTCCCCACGCACGGCTCGTCACGGCCGCGCGCACCGGGCGACTGCCGGGCCCGCCCGCGACCGTCACGGTGGACGACGGCAGCGCCGGCGACCTGCTGCTGGCCGCGAGCGCGGAGGGCCTGCACGCGCTCGAGGGGCCGGACCTGCGGCAGCGGTGGAGCGTCCCGGTCGGCGACGTCCAGCAGGTGCTCGTGCTGCGCGGGCGCGTGCACGCCGTCGCGCCGGACGGGGTGCGCACGTACGACGCGCGGACCGGCGAGCCGGTCTGGCAGCGGACGCACGACGCGCGCGACGAGGTGCCGGCCGGCCCGGTGGGCACCGACGGCGAGGTCCTCCACGTGCCGGTCGCCGACGAGGAGGGCGGGGAGGTCGCGCGCGTCCTGCGGCTGGGCGTCGCGGACGGACGCGCCGCGGACGAGCCGGTCGCCGTGCCGGCGGGCCTGCTGACCGTGCGGGTCGGGCACGACGTCGTCCTCGGGTGGCGCACGGACGGCGACGTCACCGCGCTGCGCTGACGGTCGGCGCCGGCGCCCGGCCCCGGCGCCGGAACCCGGCGCCACCCGGGTCACCCCGCCGGCGCGGACTCCACGAGGATCGTCACGGGCCCGTCGTTGACGAGCTCCACCTGCATGTCGGCGCCGAACCGCCCGGTCGCGACCTCGAGGCCGCGGTCCCGCAGCGCGTCGACGACCGCCGCGACCAGCGGCTCCGCGACGGCCCCCGGTGCGGCGGCGTTCCACGTGGGGCGCCGCCCCTTGCGCACGTCCGCGTACAGCGTGAACTGGCTGACGACGAGCACGGGGGCGCCGACGTCGACGGCGGCGCGCTCGTCCCGCAGGATGCGGAGCTCGGCGATCTTGCGGGCGACGACCTCGACCTGCGCGGGGCCGTCGCCGGGCGTGACGCCGACGAGCGCGAGCAGCCCGGGCCGCGTGATCTCGCCGACGACCTCGCCGTCGACGCGCACGGCGGCGCGCGTCACGCGCTGGACGACCGCCCTCACAGGCCGGTCCCGAACGTCGCCTCCACGGCGCCGACCGGCTGCCCGTGCCCGAGCACGGGCGTCGCGGCGACGTCCCGCAGCAGCGCCGGGTCCACGCCGGCGACCGTGAGGGCGGCGGCGAGCACGGCGGCCCGCGGCCGGCCGGCGCCGTCGGCGACCTTGAGGGCGACCGCACCGCCGTCGGCCAGCCCCGCGGCGTAGACGCCGTCGGCGCCGTCCTTCGCGACGAGCCCCGGCACGGCCTGCATGACCGCCGTGACGTCGCGGCCCGTGCCGCCGACGTGCCACGGGTGCGCCGCCATCGCGCGTCCGACGCGCGCCTCGGGGCTCGTCCCGGGCTCCGCCACGGCCGCCGCGACGCGCCCGAACGCCCGCGCGAGCCCGCGCAGCGTCGTCGACAGCAGCGGCGCGCCGCACCCGTCGACGGTGGCGTGCGCGGGGGCGTCGCCCGTGAGGTCGGTGACCGCCTGCACGACCGCGCGCTGCAGCGGGTGCGCGGGGTCGCGGTACGTGGCGGTGTCCCAGCCCGCGGCGCGGCACGTGGCCAGCATCGCGGCGTGCTTGCCCGAGCAGTTCTGCGTCAGCGACGCGGCGCCGTGCCCGGCGGTGCGCCACGCGAACGCCGCCTCGGCGTGCAACGGCCAGTCGGGGGTGTTCTGCAGGTCGTCCTCGGTGAGGCCGGCCGCCGCGAGCACGCCGCGGACGACGTCGAGGTGGCCGTCCTCGGCGTTGTGCGACGCGCACGCGAGCGCCAGCCGCTCGCCGTCGACGTCGAGGCCGCTGCGCAGCATCGCGACGGCCTGCAGCGGCTTGAGCGACGAGCGCGGCCACACGACCACGTCGGGGTCGCCGAGCGCGAGCCGCACGGACCCGTCGGGCGCGAGCACGACGACGTGCCCGGCGTGCACCGACTCGACGAGGTCGCCGCGCCGCACGAGCGCGAGCGGCACCGCGGCGGTCCCGACGTGACCGGCCCCGACCTGCCCGGTGGGGCGCGCCGCGCCGTCGGACGCGGCCGTGCCCGTCACCAGCCGCCCCGCGACGGCCCGCCCGGCCCGCGGCGCCGCGTGTACGGCGCGACGGCGGGACGCACGTCGACGAGGTAGATGATCGCCGCGGCGGCGCTGACGAGCGCGAGGAAGCTCGGGAACGGCAGCCGCAGGCCGAGCGGCGGCGGGATGCTGATGAACGCGACCGCGGTGGCGGCCACCAGCACCCACGTCCAGAACGTGCGCGTGCGCTTGCCCGCGGCCGTGAAGGCGCCGGCGGGGCGGCGCAGGCAGTCGACGAGCGCCCAGGCGCTGAGCCCGAAGATGACCAGGTAGAACAGCAGGAAGAGCCACACCTGGGCCAGGCCGATGATGTCCACGCGCCGAGCCTACGCAATGCCCGGGGCTCGCCCGGGCCGGCGCCGCGCCCGCCCCTACAGCTCCGGGAGCGCCTCACGCGCGTCGCCCGGCGGCACGCCCGCGGCCTCGAGCAGGTCGACGACGAGCGAGCGCAGCAGCAGCACGAGCGACTGCACCTGCCAGTCGTCGGGCGCGAGCGCGTACGGGTCCAGCGCGGCCGCGACGGCCAGCAGCCGCTCGCGCGCGCCCCGCGGCTCGGCGCCGTTCCCGAGCGCCTCCGCGAGGTCCTCGACGCCCCGCGCGGTCGCCTCGACGGTGTCCGCGAGCGCCGGTGCGTCGTGCCCGTCGGCGACGGCCGCGACCGCGCGCCGCGCCAGGACGCGCGCGTTGCGCACCGCCCGGTCGGTGAGCACCGCGGTGTCGACCATCCGCGCGAGCTCCGCCCGGTGCCGCCGGTGCGCGGGCGCCAGCCGGACCAGCTGCGCGGCCGAGGCGGCGGCGGACCGCCACTCGTCGAGCGACGGCTGCGACGCGCGCCCGGTGAGCAGCGCGCCCTCGATGTCGTCGACGGACTGCCGCCCGAGCCCGCGCGCGAGCACCTCGAGCATCCCGGCGAGCTCGCGCGTCGCGGCCCGGGCCAGCCGGCGCGGGTGCCGGCGCGGGTCCGTCGGCGTGAGCAGCGCGACCGCGAGCGCGACCGCGCCCCCGACCAGCGCGTCGACCCACCGGCTGAACGGCGAGGCGCCGGCGCCGACGAGCGACGGCAGGCCCACGATGACGATCGCCTGCACGCCCGCCTGCGTCGTCAGCATCGGGCCCGCGTCGAGGAACCGCCCCAGCAGCGCCGCACCGAACAGGACGAGCGCCATCTGCCACGGCCCCGACCCGATGAGGTGCACGACCAGGTCGCCGGCCGCGACGCCGATCGCGACGCCCGCCGCCAGCTCGGCGACCCGCCGCACCGACCGGTCACGGGAGAACCCGAGCGCCACCCACGCGCTGACGGGCGCGAAGAACGGGTAGTCGTGCCCGACGACGTACCGGGCGATCGCGAAGGCCAGCCCCGCCGCGACGGATGCCTGCAGGACGAACCACCACGACGCGCGGACCCGGGCCCGCCCGGCGCGCACGCGCGACGCGACGAGCACCCGCAGGGCGGCGCTCGCCCGGACCGGCGACGCGGACGCGCCCACCGGCTCAGCCGCCGAGCATCGGGTGGTGGCCGAGCCCGCGCGTGAGCGGCCCGCGCGCCGCCGGCCGGTCCACCGAGACGCCCTCGCCGGGGACGACGACGTCCTGGCCGGCCGACACGGCCCCGCCGTCGCAGTCGACCAGGAGGACGGCGTCCTCCGGCACGGACCGCTTCAGCACGGCCAGCGCCACCGGGCCCAGCTCGTGGTGCCGCGCGACCGACGTCACGCGTCCCACCGGCCGGCCCGGCGTCGCCCCCTCGGACGCGTCGCCGGCACGCGTGACCGCGCCGTGCCCGTCGTCGTCGGGCAGGAAGACCTCGGCACCGGCCTCGGGCACGAGGTGGCCCGAGCCGTCGAGGTGCAGCATGACGAGCCGTCGCGGCGGCCGCCCGAGGTTGTGCACCCGGGCGATCGTCTCCTGCCCGCGGTAGCAGCCCTTGTGCAGGTGCACGGCGGTGCGCAGCCAGTCGAGCTCGTGCGGGATGGTGCGGTCGTCCACCTCGTGCGACGTGCGCGGACGCCACGCCTCGACGCGCAGCGCCTCGGCGGCCCACGTGCCGACGAGCGGCCAGCCGGCGGCCTCGCGCGCCCGCACCTCCTCGACGAGCCGGTCGCGGGGCACGAGCACGAGGCGCCAGCGCCGGTCGGCGCCGGGGTGGTCGTCGTCCGCCGGGCCGTAGCGGGTGCCACCGGCACCGGTGCGGGGCCACGGGTCGCGCCACGTGACGGGCTCGCCCTCGCCACCCTCGGCGTCGAGCGGCTCCGCGACGGCGGCCCAGTCGTCGGTGACGTCGGCGACCTCGACGCGCAGCGTGAACCGCATCCGGTCGAGCCACGCCGCGAGCGCCGGCGCCGTCTCGGTGAGCAGCCACGTCGTCGTGCCGTCGTCCACGACGCCCGCGGCGTGCTCGAGGCGCCCCTGCGGGTCGAGCACGAGCAGCTCGGTCGACGTGCGCGGCGGCAGGCCGGTGAGCTCCTGCGACGTCAGCGAGTGGAGCCAGGTGAGGCGGTCGGGGCCCGTCACGGTGACGACGCCGAGGTGCGACTGGTCGACGACGGCGCCGCCGCGCGCGAGCGCGCGCTGCTCGGCCGTCGGGTCGCCGTAGTGCCACGCGACCCCCGCGTCGGGGCCGGCGGCCGCGACGGCGCCGTGCCGCGCGAGCAGCGGGCTGCGGTGGCGGGGCTCGGCGGGGAGGGCGTCGGCCCGGGCGTCGTCCGCGGTGGTGCTCACGTCACTCCTCCACGCGGGAGAGGCGCCCGGACGCGTACGACTGCATGGGATGGCCGAACGCGGCCAGGTCGTGGGCCCACATGAGCTCGCCGTTGACCATGCCGTACAGGCGCTTGCCGGCGTTCACGGCCGCGCCCGTCGCGGTGTGCGCGACCAGGTCGGAGACGAGGTCGATGCGGCCGTTGCCCACGGCGCCGACGAACACGGACACGTGGCCGGACGGGTCGGCGAGGAGCAGCTCGACGGGGTGCTGGTCGTCCGTCAGGCCGTCGGTGCGCTCCGGCGGGACGCGCCAGTAGCCCGACTCCGTCGACCACACGGGGCCGTCGCCCGCGACGGCGGGCGGCGGGGTGTCGGCGGCGCCGCCCGCGTCGTCGCCGGGCGTCCCGGCGTCGAGCGCGGCGGCGTCGTCCGGCGCCACGACGAGCCGGATCGTGGTGGTGTACGCGAGGTAGGGCCCGCCGTCGTGCGTGATCTCGAGCTCCTGCGTGAAGGCGCTCTCCTCGACGCCGGGGTACCCGACGACGCCCTCGCCGCGCCACCGGCCGACCAGCCAGGCGAGCGGGTAGACCTCGGGCGCCAGGCCCTCGGGCAGCACGAACGGCACGTTGCCTCCTCGACTCGGACGTCGGCTCGACCCGGGCGCCGGCTCCCCTCGGGGGCCGGCGGCGCGGGCGGCCGACCGGTCACCCGCGCGGGTGCACGACCCGCGGACGGCTCAGCGCTGGCCCTTGTACAGGCGGTAGACGACGAAGCCCGCGAACCACGCGATGGTGAGCGTGGCCACCACCAGCAGGCCGATGAAGATGCCCTCGAGCGCAGTCATGCACCGATCCTAACGACCGATGCGGTGCGCCTCTTCCCGGCGCCGCCCACGGCACCTCGTCCCGGCACCTCTCCCGGGCGTCTGTCCCTACGCTGGCCCCGTGACCGCGACCCCGCGCCCCCTCGTCGTCAAGACCACCGCCGGCACCGAGCGCCCCGAGGCCACCAACCAGGCGTTCACCGTCGCCGCGGCCGCCGTCGCGGCGGGCGCCGAGGTCAGCCTGTGGCTCACGGGCGAGTCCGCGTGGTTCGCGCTGCCCGGCCGCGCGGACGACCTCGTGCTCGAGCACGCGACGCCGCTGCCCGAGCTGCTCGACCTGCTGCTCGCCGAGGGCCGCGTCACGGTGTGCACGCAGTGCGCGGCGCGGCGCGGCATCACCGCCGACGCGGTGCTGCCCGGCGTGCGCGTCGCGGGCGCCGCGGTGTTCGTGGAGGAGACGCTGCGCCCCGACGCGCAGGCGCTCGTGTACTGACGCGCCGGGCCGGCGACGCGCCGCTGACACGCCGAGCCGCTGCCGCGCTCGGTCGGCGACGCCCGGCCGGGTGCTCAGCCCGCGAGGACGCGCCCCGCGACGTAGACCAGCACGCCGCTGACCGTCACCGGCAGCACCGCGACCGCGAGCGACGGCAGCCGCCGCGCGAGCGCGGGGACCCGGTCGAACAGCGCGTGCATCGCGGCGACGAGCACGCCGACGCCGAACCCGAGCACGGCCCCCGTGGTCAGCTCGACGGTCGGCAGCAGCGCGCCGACGAGCGTCCCGCCGCCCGCGGCCGCGACGACCGTGAGCAGGTAGACCAGCCACGTGCGGCCGTGCAGCGCGACGACCGCGGACCCGAGCGCGAGCGCCACGGCGCCGCCGACGACGAGCGCCGCACCGCCCTCGACGCGCGCGGTCGCGACCCAGCCGGTCACGCACACGGCGAGCACCGTGCCGGCGACGGTCCCGGACACCGACTCCACGAGCCGCACGCGCCCGTCGCGCCGCAGCAGCTCGTTGACGAACGCGAGCACGACCGCCCCGGCGAACACCACGGGCATGTGCTGGAGGTACGGCTGCAGGGGCGTGTACGTCACGGCGGCGACGGCCCCGAGCCCCCCGAGCGCGACGACCGCCGTCGACCCGGGCGCGAACGGCAGGCCGGCGAGCGCGGGCCAGCCGGCGGCGAGCGCGAGCACGAGCACCGCGGCGAGACCGGCCAGCGGCAGGACGTCGAGGAAGCCGGCGACCGCGACGAGCGCGGCGAGCACGGCCGTCAGGACGGACCGGGTCTGGACGCTCACGGCAGCTCCGCGGCGCACGCCGGGGACGACGCCGGCAGCGGCGGGCGCCCGGGCACGGGCGCGGGCCTGCGGGGACGGCGGACGGCCGGGCGGTTCAGCACGCCGGGATTCTCGCAGACACCGCCCCTCGGTCGGTCGGCGCGACCCGGCCGGGGCACGCGGTACCGTGTGCCCACTCGCACGCCAGGAGGTGACAGGTGGCGGATCTGCTGCTGCTCACGCCTGCGTCCGGTGGTTCGGCACAGGTGCTGCCCGCCCTGGGGCTCCTGTCCCACCGGGTCAGGGTCCTGCCCGTCGAGCCGTCCGCACTCGTGGACGCACCGGACGCGGACATCGTCGTGCTCGACGCGCGCCGCGACCTCGTGACGGCGCGCACCACGTGCCGGCTGCTGCGCGCCACCGGCCTCACCGTGCCGCTGGTGCTCGTCCTCACCGAGGGCGGCCTGACGGTCGTCACCGCCGAGTGGGGCGCGGACGACATCGTGCTCGAGCACGCGACGCCCGCGGAGGTCGAGACCCGGTTCCGGCTCGTCATGGAGCGCGCGGCGACCGCGTCGTTCGACGACGCCCCGCAGGAGATCTCGTCGGGCGAGCTGACGATCGACGCCGGCGGGTACACCGCACGGCTGCGCGGCCGCCCGCTCGACCTGACCTACAAGGAGTTCGAGCTCCTCAAGTACCTCGTGCAGCACCCCGGTCGCGTGTTCACGCGCGCCCAGCTGCTGCAGGAGGTCTGGGGCTACGACTACTACGGGGGCACGCGCACGGTCGACGTCCACGTGCGACGCCTGCGCGCCAAGCTGGGGCCGGAGCACGAGCAGCTCATCGGCACCGTGCGCAACGTCGGCTACCGGTTCGACCCGCCGAAGGACCGCCGCGGGCAGGACGACCGCGCCGACGTCCCGGAGCCGGCCGGCGCCTGAGCCGTCGTCGGCCCGACGCCGTGGCCACCGGCCCCTCGCCGGGCCGGGCACGCGCCGGCGTGGGTAGTGTGGTCCCCCGGTGCGCCGGGAAGTCTGGTCGGCAACGACTCGACCGACCCCTCCGGAGGACCCCCCGTGGCCACACCCCCCACCGAGCCCCGCACGCTCTTCTCCGCCCTCACGCCGGGCGGCGAGCGCAACCTGGCCGACACGCTCCGGGACGAGCGCACCGGCGGCATCCTGCTGCTGGCGGGCGCCGTCGTCGCGCTGCTGTGGGCGAACCTCGCCCCGGACTCGTACCAGGCGGTGAGCGGGACGGTCGTCGGGCCGGCCGCGCTGCACCTCGACCTCGACCTCGCGCACTGGGCGGCCGACGGGCTGCTGGCCATCTTCTTCTTCGTCGTCGGCCTCGAGCTCAAGCGCGAGATGGTGGTCGGCGAGCTGCGGCACGTCGCCACGGCGGCGCTGCCGGCGGCCGCCGCGGTGGGCGGCATGGTCGTCCCCGCGGGCATCTACCTGCTCCTCAACACCACCATGGCGAACGGCCACCCGGCGGGCTGGGCCGTGCCGACCGCGACGGACATCGCCTTCGCCGTCGGGGTGCTCGCCCTCGTGGGGCGAGGCGTGCCGGTCGCGCTGCGCGCGTTCCTGCTGACGCTCGCCGTGGTGGACGACCTGCTCGCGATCGTCATCATCGCGGTGGGCTACACCGACACCGTCGCGGTCGGCCTCATGGCGGCGTCGTTCGCGTGCGTGGCCGTGTTCGCGCTCGCGCTGCGCCGCGGGATCCGCACGCCGTTCCTGCTCGTGCCGCTCGCCCTGGCCGCGTGGGCGCTGCTGCACGCGTCCGGGGTGCACGCGACGATCGCGGGCGTGCTGCTCGGCTTCGCCGTGCCCGCGGCGGCCGGGACGGTGCCGGGGCGGCGCACGACCGGCACGGCAGACGCCCACGGCGACGAGTCGCTCGCGGAGCGCTACGAGCACCTGTGGCGGCCGGTCTCCGCCGGGTTCGCCGTGCCGGTCTTCGCCCTCTTCGCCGCCGGCGTCGCGGTCGAGGCCGCGACGTTCGGCGCCACCTTCACGGAGCCGGTCGGCCTGGGCGTCGTGCTCGGCCTCGTGGTCGGCAAGCCGCTGGGCATCGTCGGCGCCACGTGGCTCGTCTCCCGGTTCACGCGCGCCCGCCTCGCCCCGGGGCTCGGGTGGTGGGACGTGATCGGCGTCGGCCTGCTCGCGGGCATCGGCTTCACCGTGTCGCTGCTCGTCGGCTCGCTCGCGTTCGGCACCGGGACGGTCCTCGACGACCACGTCGTCGTGGGCGTCCTCGCGGCGTCGCTGCTCGCCGCGCTGGTCGGCGGTGCCGTCCTCGCGTGGCGCGGGCGCGTGCACGCCGCCCGGGCGGCCCACGGGGCGCGGCCCGACGCCACCGACCGCGCCGCGACGGCCGCGGCGACGCCGCAGAGCCCGCCCGTCGTCGACGACACCGCCGCGCCGGCCCCCGCCGCCGTCCCCGCCCCCGACGCCCCCGAGGGTGGCCACGAGCCGGGGGCGACCCGGTAGGTTCGCACCCGATGACCACCGTCGACTCCGCCGCGCTGCTCTTCGACGGCCCCTGGCAGCACCGCTTCGTCACCGCGAACGGTGCCCGGTTCCACGTGACCGTCACGGGTGAGCAGGACGCGCCGCTCGTCCTGCTGCTGCACGGCGTGCCGCAGTTCTGGTGGGCGTGGCGCCACCAGCTGCCGCTGCTCGCCGCCGCGGGCTACCGCGTCGCCGCCATGGACCTGCGCGGCACCGGCGGCTCGGACAAGCCGCCGCAGGGCTACGACGTGCCGACGCTCGCCGCCGACGCGGCGGGCGTCATCCGGTCGCTCGGGGAGTCGGACGCCGTCGTCGTCGGCAGCGGCACCGGCGGCGACGTCGCGTGGGCGACCGCCGCGGCGCACCCCGACGTCGTGCGGGCCGTCGGCGTGCTCGCCTGCTCGCACCCGCTGGACCGGGTCGTCGAGCCGCGCAGCGCGCCGCACCCCGCGGCGGCCGCGCTGCTGGCGTTCACGCAGCTGCCGTCCCTGCCCGAGCGCGCGGTCGTCGAGGGCGACCTCGTCGAGCGCATGTTCACGCAGTGGGGCGGCATCCCGGGGCGCCCCGACGCGACGGCCGTCGACACCTACCGCCGCGCGCTGCGCGTGCCGTTCGCCGCCCACAGCCAGCTCGAGCAGGTGCGCTGGCTCGTGCGCTCGACGCCGCGGCCCGACGGACGCCGCTACCGCGCCCTGCTGCGCGCCGCACGCCCCGTCCCGGTGCTGCAGGTGCACGGCGCGCGCGACGGCCTGCGCCCGGCGGCGCACGCGCCGCTGCGGACCCCGACGCGCGCGGTCGCGGCGCCGTACCGGTACGAGCTGCTGCGCAGCGGCGGGCACTTCCTCACGGACCAGGCGCCCGAGCAGCTGGGCGAGCTGCTCGTCGACTGGCTCGCCGAGGTCGACGGCGGCCGCGGCCGCGGGCGGCGCCTGGGCACGTGAGCGTCCGCCCCTGAGCGGTCGGTCCTGGCGTCGGCCCTCTCGCCTCAGCCCCGGGCGTCAGCCCTTGAGCATCGCGGCGGCGCGCTCGGGGTCGTTCTCCCCGATGCCCGCCGACGGGCACAGCGCCGCGACGGGGCACGCCCCGCACGCCGGCCGCCGGGCGAAGCACGTGCGCCGCCCGTGGAAGATCAGCCGGTGGCAGGCCATCGTCCAGTCGCGGCGCTCGAGCAGCGGATGCAGGTCCTTCTCGACGACCAGCGGGTCGTCGCTGGTCGTGTAGCCGAGCCGCTGCGACAGGCGGGCGACGTGCGTGTCCACGGTGATGCCCGGGACGCCGAAGGCGTTGCCCAGCACGACGTTGGCGGTCTTGCGCCCGACGCCCGGCAGCGTGACGAGGTCCTCGAGGCGCGCCGGCACCTCGCCGCCGAACCGCTCGACGAGGGCCTGCCCGATGCCGAGGACCGCCCGCGACTTCGCCCGGAAGAACCCGGTGGGCCGCAGGATCTCCTCGAGGTCCCGCACGTCGGCACCGGCCAGCGCGGCCGCGTCGGGGTACCGGTCGAACAGCTCGGGCGTCGTCTGGTTCACGCGCACGTCGGTCGTCTGCGCCGACAGCACGGTCGCGACCAGCAGCTCGAACGGGTTGCGGAAGTCCAGCTCGCACCGCGCGTCCGGGTACCTCTCGGCGAGCGCCCGGTCGACGCGTCGAGCCCGCCGGGTGCGGGCGAGCGGCGTCTCGGGGCGGCGAGGGTCCACGCGGGCAGGGTACGCCGCACAGGGTCGGCGCACCGGGTCGGGGCACCGGGCCGCGGCGCCGGGTCCCACAGCCGGTCGGGCGGGTCGGGGGACCGGTCGGGCCGGTCGCGCGGCCGGTCGCGCGGCCGGTCGCGCGGCCGGTCGCGCGGCGGCGGTGCGGTGGGCGGTCTGCGCTGGTCTGGGCGGGTGACGTGCGCCCCACCCGCGCACGGATCGTTCAAGTCCGGGGCGAGGCGGGCCGATCCGCTCCCACGTGACGTCCCGCGTCGAGCACCCGGTCCACGACCTCCGGCAGGAGCGGCGTGCCCTGCGCGCCGAACGCGCCCGTGTCGGCTGGTGGCGCCGCGTCGTGCGCGCGCGCATGGACCTCGTCGTCGCGAGCGCCGCGCGGCCCGACGACCTCGGCGCCGGCATGACGTTCAGCCTGCCCGTCGACGTCGCGCTCGAGGTGCCCCGCCCCGCGGAGCTGCAGCGCGCGCTCGACGGCACCGACGCCGGGCGTGAGGTCGGCGTGCTGCCGGCGCTGCGCGACCTCGACGCGCGCCTCGCCCGCTACGAGGAGGGGGTCGAGCAGGCGCTGCGCCGCGTCACCGACCGGCTCGTGGAGCGCGTCGCCCGCGACCCCGGCGCCATGACGGAGCTCCTGCCCGGCGCGGCCGGGCACGGCTGAGCCGCTCGCCCGCGCCGCCGCCGGCACGCCCGGGACGGCGCCCCGCGCCGCCCCGACGCGCGACCGGGCGTCGATGCGGCAGACTGGCAGCTGACAGCAGGGGCGGGTACGACCGCACGCACCGTCCCCGCCGCGACGTCACGCGCACGCGCCGGGCGTCGCCGCGTGGCCGGCACGACCGTGCCGACGAGGGTGCGGGAGGCAGGCCGGCAAGGTCCGGGAGAGGGAAGGTGCCGCCGTGGCGGATGACATCGTGCTGACGGCCCCGCTGTTCGCGGGGCTGGACGCGGAGTCGTCGGACGCGCTGATCGCGTCGATGAAGGAGATCGACGCCGGTCGGGGCGACGTGCTGTTCCACGAGGGCGAGCCGGGCGACCGCCTCTACGTCGTGCGCGAGGGCAAGATCAAGCTGGGCCGCCGCTCGAACGACGGCCGCGAGAACCTGCTCGCCGTGCTCGGCCCGGGCGAGATGTTCGGCGAGCTCTCGCTGTTCGACCCGGGTCCGCGGACCGCGACCGCGACGGTCGTCGCCGACGCGGTCGTGCTCGAGCTCGGCCACGCCGACCTCATCCGCTGGCTCGAGGACAAGCCGACGGTCGCCGAGCACCTCCTGCAGGCGCTCGCCCGCCGGCTGCGCCGCACCAACGAGGCGCTGGCCGACCTCGTGTTCTCCGACGTGCCGGGGCGCGTCGCGAAGGCGCTGCTCGACCTGGCGACGCGGTTCGGCCAGGAGGTCGACGAGGGCATCCGCGTGGCGCACGACCTGACGCAGGAGGAGCTGGCGCAGCTCGTCGGCGCGTCGCGCGAGACCGTCAACAAGGCGCTCGCCGACTTCGCCGCGCGCGGCTGGGTCCGCCGCGAGGGCCGCGCGGTCGTGCTGCTGGACGTCGACCGCCTGGAGCGGCGCGCCCGCTGAGCGCGGGCGCCCGCCGGACGCGTGGGCCCTCGGGCGCGGCCCTCGGGCCGCGCCCCGGCCCGGGCGCGCGGGTCGGGCGCCCGCCACCCGCGGGGCACTCGACCGCCACCACCCAGTCACATATACA